>JAPOPM010000238.1 GCA_026712905.1 Deltaproteobacteria bacterium | reverse complement strand
TTGGGGGGGCGCGGTGGGGGACCCCGGCCTCGGCCCGCCGGGCCTCGCCACGGCCGGCCGGCCACCCCCTCCCGGGGGCTGGTGGCGCGGCAGTGGAGGCCGAAGCGCCCGGGCGCCGGCTGGCGGGAGGGGCGCCGTCAATGGATCAGCGAAGGTGATCGTCGTCGTGGAGCAGCTCTTCTTCCATGTCGCAAAGCGAGGAATAGCGGCCTGTGCGGAACAGCCACTCGTCCATTTCGCCATCGTCTTCCGGCAACTGGTAACGGGAGAAGGCGGACCAATCATGGTGACGGAACCCCTGCCACAGGGCGCCCGCGAGGCTTGCAGCGAAGGTCCAGGCAATGGCCGCCAGCCAGAGCGGGCCGATGTGCTCCACGCCCGCTTCGAGCGCGAGCGCCGCGGCCGTGTACACGGCGGCGAGGGCAAGCCCGCCACGCACCAGGGCGCGGGCGCGCCAGGTGTGTCCAGCGCACTCCCGGCACGGGGCCGGGTTGCCGTCCTGAGCTGTGAATGTTCCCGTCATGTTCATGGCCTCCGTTCTGCCGGCGGGATCGGGGCGGGCGCCCGCCCCGGGGCTCGCGGGATCCGCCCGGCCCAGGCAGGCCACGGCCTCTCCGTGGCGGACTGCGCGCCGGAGGAGGCGGAAGCGTCACGTGGATAGATGGCTGAAGATCGGACGGCCACGTTTGTCCAGGCCATGGCCGTCCGGTGTGCCGAAGAGTCGTTCCCGAGATGTAGTGGAGGCAAGGACGGGCTCTGCGCCGATCACCTCGACCTGGTCACCCTGGAGGTTCGCGGAAGCAGGACACGGCGGAATGTCGGCCTGGCTGTCGCCGACCCCGTTGTCTTTGCCGATGGCGAGTCAGTGGGCGGTGTAGCGTGGGTGTAGAGTCATCCCGTCACCGCGGCAAATGTGACCGCCCGAACGCGGTTACCGTCTGGACCGGGAGGTGGAGCCTGCAGGTTCGACACCCGCAGGACGCGGGCTTTTTCGTTGAGGATGGCCGCTACATCCCTGACTTGGCATTCCGGAAACGGATGCGGTTTCCTGACGGAAGTGAACGCAGACCCGGGATCATGTGCATGGAGCGTCTTGATCGGTGACCGCCGACGTTCCCGAGGGGCCTTCAACCTGGGGCAGCATCCCGTCGGAGCAGTCCTCGAAGTAGCCGCAGCGGCCGCACACCAGGTGGCAGTGAGCCGAGGCCATCTCCGCGCCGCACCCCGGGCACGTCATCGGTCGAGTGCCGGGTGCGGAGGCCGTTTCACGATGAAGGGAACTCTGCAACCTGACTTTCCTCCCCGTTCTCCAAATGGAACCGGTGGTGTCGGTTCAGACAGCCGCCCAGTGCCAGCGCCATGACGACCGGATTCAGCGAAGATTCAGCCCGAAGTGACAACCCGTAGGATACTAGCAGACCAATGTGTCGCCGAGTATGTCTGTCTCGATGAGACAGGGGTTCATTTCGTGGTGCATGCGCGTGTTCGGGATCGGAATGCCGTGGATTCGGCGTAATGATCGCGGATTCGCTCATTCCGGCAGTGTCTGGCTCCTGGCGCTGCCGCCGGCGAGCCGCAGGAAGATGCCCGGGATGGCCGACAGGGAGCGGGGTCCGGGCCGAGAAGCATGCGCGCGGCACGGTCCCGATCCGGCGCCGCGCCACGGTCCCGACGCACGGCCTTCGCCTGTCCCCGTCGAGTGTTGGACCATCGCGGAGGCCCCGCACTTCGGGCAGCCGCCCCTCTGCCGGACATCTCAGCGGCCAATGTCAATGCGTTCGCCCCACGGCTCCCGGTTCCGCTCCGACGGGGGAGGCCCGTAGCTGACCCAGATCACATCGAAGGAGGGCTGGCTCTCCGGGTAGCTCGAGCACTCCATGTCCGTGAAATAGAGGCACACCGCGGGCTGTATCCCCTGCTCGTCGAGCCACTCGAAGCCCGGGCGGAAGTCGGTGCCGCCCCGGCCCTTGAGTGTGATCTCCTCGGGGAGCTCGTCAGCCGTGTACTCGGCCGCGTCCCGCAGGGCGGCGTCCACATGGAGCACGAAGACTCTTTCCGGCCTGATTTCGGCGGCGATCTCGCGGAGCTCCGCCCAGAACTCTGCGAGAGTCCGGGCCGGGAGCGAGCCCGAAGTGTCGATGATGACCGCAATTGTGTCGATACCTTCGGAGCGGATCGAGGGGAGGTAGAGGCCCGAGTCGATGAAGCGGCGGTTGGGCACGCTCCAGCTGTAGTCGCGGCTGGCGGCGTCGGTCATGTAGCGGCGCAGCAGCGTCCGCCAGTCGACCGCACTCGCGTGCGCGTTCCGGACGGTCTCCTCGACGCCGCCTGGCGCCTTGCCCTCGGCCCTGGCGATGCTGAGGGCCTGGTGCATGGCCTCGTCCCAGGCCTGCTCCTCGGCGGCGGTGTCCACGGGCGCCTCGCCGGAACCGGAGCCGTCGCTTGCGCGGCAGTCGGCGTCCATGACCTCGCCTGTACCGGAAGGATCATGGCTCGGCGGCGCACCGGATGCGCCGTCCCGATCCTGAGGGCTCTTCTCCTGGCCGTCACCGACGGGATCCGACGGATCGCTGGATTCATCGCCGTCGTCGTCGGGCGTCGGCTGGCCGGCGGTGTCCGTGCCGTTGGCGCCACCCTGGGCTGGACTGCCGTCGTTACCGGGATCGCCGTCCCCGGGCTCGGGCAGGCGGTCGTATGCCTGCTCCACGCTCAGGTCCTCCCAGGCTTCTGCCTCGGGCGGAAGCGCAAAGCCGGCATCGCGCAAGAGCGCATGGGTGACGAGCTGCGAGGCCGTCTGCCAGCGTTCCGGGTCCCGCTCTCCCCGGCGGGTGTGGTGTTTCAAGGCGCAGGCCATCACCACGCGCGCCATCGCGGTCTCGATCAGGTGGGCGTCGGTCTCTGCCACCCAGTCGGGCGAGTAGCGGATCTCCCGGCCGTCGCTCGCCAGTGTCCGGCGCGTGGGGTCGGCGCGGAGCGGGAGCCTCAGGACGAGGCTCCCGAAGAAGGGCTGCTTCTGCAGGAGCCCGGTCACGCAATCGCTGACCCGGATTGCGGATTCCCTGAGCGCGCCGGGTGACATCACGCTACCTGCCGCGCCGTTTCGGCCTGCGGTGCCGGGAGGTAGCCCGCGAACTGCTCCATGAGCGCGTCGGCGTCGCGCTTCACCTGCGCCCGGACAACGGGGTCGAAGGCACCGGACGGACGGAGGGAATCCGGCTCCACCCCCGCGATCCTGTCCTTCACCTGCTCACACAGCCGCGCGAGCCTCTGGTCGCCGAAGATGTTGAGCCGGGGAACGACGTCCACCACGTCCTGGACGTTGGAGATCATGGTGTCCCGGAACACCAGGGGCTTGCCGTCGTCGTCCTCTTGCAGACGCTCCGAGACCCGCTCCACCGCTTCGGCCAGCCGCCGGTAGAGGTCCCCCACGGCGTCGTGGAGCTGCTCTTCGATGTGCCGCTCGATGTCGCGCTTCACCCGCTCGGTGTCTTCGGATGCGAGCGTGGCGATGAAGTGGTCGGCGTCCGGCACCGACGTGATGCGGTAGCGGATGGAGAACCTGTCCCGGAGTTCCTCCTTCGAGGGATAGTCCTCGATGCGGAAGAGCTTGCCCAGGTCGATCCGGGCCTGCTCCACGTAGTCGTCGTAGTCCTCGATGAAGCGGGCGCGCTGGCGCACCAGCCGTTCCCGGAACCCGTCCATGACCTCGGTGTAGCGGTCGTAGTTGGCGACGGTGAGGAGGCGCGAGCCCTTGTCGTCCCAGGGCATGGACTGGGCGTAGTGCTGTGTGCGGCTCTCGTTCATGACGGCGTTGAGCGGCGCCAGGGCCGCCTTGGGGAGAAGCCGCTTGTTGTACCGGCCAGCGCTGGTGCTGGCGTCGTGGTGGACGGCGACATGGTCGCTCGCCTCCCGGTCATAGAGCCGGCCGGACCAGGCGCTGATGTGCAGGCCGACCAGCATGGCGTCGCGGTTGAGGTCCATGGGTTCCTCCTTTCGGGCTACCTGAGGGTCCACAGGGGGACGTTGATTGCAGCGCCCAGCTTCCGCCGTGCGGCCTCGCGGCTGCACGCCCGCACGACGTAGCCGCGCGAGGGGGCGTCGCCCGCCGGATAATGTGCGATTCTCCAGTGCATGGCCTTCCCCCTCACTGTGTCTTGGCGGCGGCCCAGCGGATGAAGGCCGGGGAGCGCTGGAGCGCCGGGTCGCGGCGCACGCACGCGCCCACCAGCGACTCTCCCACCTCCCGCCTGAGCCGCTGGGCGAAGGTGACGATGGCGTCGATGGTGACGTCCGTCGCAAGACGGTAGAGTGAGCCGCAGAGCGCCATCAGCGCGCTGGCGTTCTCGGGGATGGCCGCGTTCCCGGGGTCGTTCAGGACCGCTCTCGGATGGGGCAGTTCGCGCCAGACGTTCAGGAACGCCGAGAACTCCACTGCCGCCGCCTCGCCCACGGTCCCCCGGAAAAGCGCCCGCTCCGTTGCCGGATCGAGCCCGTTCCGGTGCTTGACGATGTTGCTGACAAATTCCCACGTCCTTGGGCACGGAAAAGCTTTCTCCGTGGACTGAGGGTCGAAGCGGTGCAGGAGGTCCGGTTCGTACGTGACAAAAAATAGTACCTCGGGAACGATGCCGTTGGCGGCACCCCACTCGAGCCAGTCCTCCGCATCGACACGGATCTCGACGTGAACGAATCGCGAGGCCAAAGGGGTGGGCATGCGGTGGACGACGCCGCGGTCCGTTTCACGGTTGCCGCAGGCAATGAGCGAGGCGCCCTCGGGAAGCTCGTACTCGCCCACCTTGCGGTCGAGCACCAGCTGGTACAGGGCCGCCTGAACCATCGGGACAGCGGAGGGCAGCTCTTCGAGGTTGATGAGCCACCGGCCGGGATCGTCGGACGGAGGCAGGAAGGCGGGCGGAGCCCAGCGGGTGCGGTCGTCGGCGTCGCGCCAGGGGATGCCGCGGAGATCGACGGGATCGAGCAGAAGAGCCCGGACGTCGACGTACCGGCGGTTCGTGGCCGCAGCGACCTGCTGGGCTATCTGGCTCTTGGCGGCTCCGGGCGGCCCCCATACCACCGCCGGCTGGCGGGCCTCGACCAGGAGTGCGAGCACCGAAGCGAGCTTGCTCGGGGGGAGCGTGTAGTCCGCGGAAATGTTGTCGGGAACGGTCATGGCGCAACCTCCGGGAGCGGGAAGTCGGCGCGGCGCGGTCTCTCTCGGGACCGTCCGGCCGCCCCCGCCGAAGGCTGGCCCTTCTACTCTTCTTCCAGTGCCAGATCCCAGGCCGGATCACCGGGGGGTTGCGCGGAAATCCTGGAACTGTTGATCACAGGGCCTCGAAGGCGCGGCCGTGATCTCCGGTGGTATCGCTGTCGAGCGTAACGGCGAGGTCCGTGACGGGACGCAGCGACGGGCGAGCCGGCGACTACCTCGCCCTGGCGGCGCCAGAGTGTGTCGCGGAAAGCATCGGGAGCCATGCCCTGCTTGCGTTTCCATGGCCCACCTGTGATGTATGATCCGTGGCGGAGACCGCGATGAGGACGGATCTTTCGGAGTGGCCCGGCGGCGTGGAACCGGTGTGGAGGCTTCTTGAGCCGGGGAGCGTCGAAGCGCTTCGCGCCGAGCCGTCGGCCGCGAACCGCACGCTCAGGCTCGCGGCCGACCTTCCGGACGAAGCTTTCGGTGAGTCGGCATTCGTGCGCAATGCGCTGATCGTGCTCGATCGGGTGGACAGGGACGGGTCGCTGCGGCTCACCGGCAAGGGGAACTTCGGGCGGGATGCGGTCGCGGCGATGCGCGAGTCGATGACCTGGCCCGGGATGGAGGCGACCGAGCATTTCCGCATGGGAAAGGCGTTTCGCGAGGGTGATGTGTGGGAACTCCATCTGCTGCATCGTCTGCTGGACATGGCTGGGCTGCTGGAGGGACGGGCGGGCGTGTGCCAGGTGACCGCCCTGGGGCGGGAGATGCTGGGGCCGGGAAGGCGGGGCGCGCTTCAGGCGATCCTGTTCCGGCACGTGTTCTGGCACGCCGAACTCTGGCGCTTCGTCCAGACGTTTCCTCGCGGGTTACCGGGGAGGTGGCCGCAGGACGACATGGGCGTGATCCTGTGGGGCCTCTCCCACATGGCCGGGGAGTGGCAGAGCGTGCGCACGCTCGCCACCCTTTGCGCCATTCACGACGATTCGGTGGCGAACATGCACTGGAATGCGGAGGGCACGATGTTTTCGGGACGCGCCCTCGGGCCGTTGCGTTGGTTCGGGCTGCTCGAATGGCGGTTGCCGCTGGATTTCCTCGATGATGCCCGGTGTTGGCGGAAGACCGCGCTCTTCGACCGGTTCCTGTCGTTCGACGTCCGGCTCGCGGAACGTCCGGCCGAGGGTCACTAGTGTTGCGGCTCAATAGTTGATTTCTTGTTGGCAACAGCCCTCCTTGCGCACCCTCGACTCGGCGTGAATAATGACCCTGCGGAAGCGGGGACTGGGGACTCCACGGCAGTAGAGCGTAAGCCGTAAGCCCGTCGCGAACAGTGCCAAACTGCCCTACGAACCAGGACCACCTCAGAAATCAGAGTTTGAGCCGCGGCAGCCCGCGCCCTGACGGACGTGAACCGGTAGCTGGAACCCCACAGGCGCATCGACGGAGGGTTCAATCGTGATGGGCGACGGCAGTGACCGCTACACTCGTGGAAAGAACATAAGTCACATCCGTGAGCACTTGAACAGATCGGTAGGCTTCGCAGATCTCCGTCCGTCCTTGTCCGGTGCACTGCCACGGAAATTGTAGTAGCGGCCTCCACCATCAGCGGAGATCACGAAGGCGCACTCAAAGCCGTTGTCTTTGAGACACCAATCCCACCTACGTTCAAGACCATAGATCTCGAATCTGGTGCGTTCGACAGTCCCGCTGAACCTCACTTCACCCATGCCGGCGCGCGTGTTCGCCGTCAGGGTTACAGGACACATTAAGAGGCAGCCGTCGAACCGGTCGCCGCAACGCCACTGTTCGACCCCTGCCTCACGTGGCTCAACCGACAGGTTCTCTGTTGGTAGGCAGGCCACTGCGAGCGCCGTCAGGACAGCGACCAGCCCCAGCAATATCCTTCTACTCATTCAGGTCTCCCATGAAGTAAAGGGCCGGGAAGCCACCGCCTCCCGGCCCCTCTTACCCGATGCCATCTCAGGCACGTACTCCACCGCCGAGTAGTTCATCCTCTTGTGGTTCCGGAGCCCCGCGTCCCCTGAAAGTTTTGGAAAGGTTTCGTCTTACTTCAGCCGGAGCGGTGAAAGCAACACTTCCTCGGATGTCTCACTGTTCAATGACAGTCTGCGAAGTGTGCCCCGCGTTGCTGTCTGTCAGTGTCAACCGAAGACGACGGGTACACCAGGGATTTTCCGACTTCGGAGCTTGATCCGCCGCCAAGACGCCGTGCGTTTTACTGGAGGCAGTACTTCTCGAAGGGACGGCGGCGGAGTCTTCTTTGCTCCTAGGGTGTGGCTAACTCCGAGCGCGCACGCTGCGTTCGTCCAATGTGCAACATAGTACGTCCAATGCTGACGCATATCGGTGGCACCTTTGCGGTGGCCGCGCGTGAAACCTCGCGATCGACAAGATCGACGCCGTGGCCGACAAGGGGTACTACAAAGTCGACGACGTCGAAGCCTGCGAGGCGGGCGGGGTTACGCCGCACGTGCCCAAGCCGGTGGACCGGTCCCCGACGAAGAGAAAGGGGCTTTTCACCAAGTCCCGGTTCCGCTACGACGGCGCGACGGACAGCTACGCCTGCCCCGGCGGCTATCGGCTGCAACCAGCCTATTTCCACCAACTTGGCGGCGGGACCCGGGTTCAGTTCATCAACCGGAGTGCCTGTCGAAGCTGCCCTCTGCAGCCGCGCGGCCGACCGACACGCATCGTCGCATCTCCCACTACGCGAACGAGACTATCCTGGAGCGCATGGTCGAACGCCTGGCCGCGCGGCCGGACCTGTTGGAACGCCGCGGGGCGTTGAAACACATGGCCCACGAAACCACCTCCACGCCACGACGAGTCGCCCCCCCCGCGCGGGGCGTGGCTTGAAACCTAGTGCTCGTGCTGCTACTCCCACTATAATAGGACAAGTTCCCCCCACGCGGGCGTGGATTGAAACCGCATATCTGAAATATCGAATGCCGGAGAAGCAGGATGCGCGAAGTAGGGTTCAAAGACTGGTTGGTCACCGTGCATGGCCTGAACGAGCGAACGGCCGACAACCGGCTTTCCAACTGCAGGCGAGTCGAGGCGCATGAGGGAGACCTAGACAGACAATGGGAGGAAGATGAGTTAGTCGGCCTGATCGATCGTCTGACCTATTCTAGGCAAGATCAGCGCGACGCAAGACGTCCGAGGCACAGGATAGAGATCGACGGCGACATCTACAACGGCACGGCAACATTGAAACAGGCGGTCGTGCGCTATCGCGAGTTTCGGGGTTCAGGAAAGGGAACGAACAGTTTGCCCAACGCTCTGGCGAAGCAGAGGTCGCAAGGGCGGCTGGCCGGACGGCCGGGAGCAGGCTGGCCGGTATGGTCTCAGCCGAACGACGAGGATCTCCTTAAGCTTGCCCAAGCGATGGCACCATTCGTGCGGTTCCTCGATCCCGGCATAGTCTACGCGGTCGTCGAAGACAACCGGCGCATGGGGGTAGACTGGTCTGCCCGACTGGAGGCGTTCGGCATAGATCCCACCATTTACCTGTGGGAAGGCTCGCCCTGCGCTTTTCCGGGTGTTCGACGTTATGCTGGAAGCACGGAGATTGCGGTGTTCCGGCAACGGGCCACATCAGATAAAGTTCCCCCGCAATGCCTTGTGCTCGACGACAACGACTATCCGAAGCATTTGTGGGCGTTCGTCTTCACCAGCAAGCCGTTTCGTAAGCGCGGACCGAACGGCTATCAGCTTGCGCACCTCTTTGACCACAAGGAGTACCGTAATCGGTGGCGGGACGAGTTGGACTATCTGCCGGGCGCAAAGGAGCCGGTACTTCCGTACGGGTTGTTCACGAGCGCGGCGAACTCGGTGTATTTGCCTGGCGCTTTTTTGAGGCCCACGGACTTCTCGCCCAGGCTGCGGAGTCTTATCCAGAGACGGGCGCTGCAACTCTACGGCAAGATCTGCCGCATCGTGCCGCCGCCCTTGGCGGTAAAGCCTTGCGAAGACGAAACATGGGCTCTCGAAAACTTTCTGTGGAGCGCACCTCTGGGCGACATGGACAACGTTCGTGACTTTCTGGAGTTCCGCCGCCAGCGTATGATCGAACTTATCGATAAACGGTGTGCGGCCATGAGGACTGACGGAACCCGTTGAGGTGCGGGAATCGGTCAGTCCGATTGCGACAGGTTCAAGGGTGAGAAACGTTAAGCAGTCTGCTTGGCCACTTTTGTCAACTGATCCGAAACTTCGGGTTGCGGATATGATAGCCGGGCAAGGCTTTGGTGGCTTCTGGTAGTGTGAAAAGGCGGGCCTGACGGAAAGCCATTGGTTGTAGTGCATCGCCAAGGTTGCTGGGACAAAGAAAGAAGGGCGGAATGCCAGTTGATCGCGAGAATCTGGGGAACTTGGTCGAGGTGGCTTGGCGCGAAGCAAAGCAAAGAACTGAGAATCGGAATGCAGAGGGTGGCGACGTCAACAAACGACGATCTGAGGAGTGGGTGGACTGTCTCGCGAAAGGTTTCCGGAGAAGCTACGCTGATCGCAGCCACCGGACATTCTGGAAAGGCAACCGTTCCAACAGGATGGAATTCTTCAGGAATGAGTTTCTGTTCGATGTGGTGGTAGGCCACATAAAAACTGTGCGCTCACTCGGGCAGAACCCGAAAGAACTCCAGTTCTGAGGTGGTCCCACTTCGTTGGACAGGAAGGCGGCAGAAATAAGGTGTATTCCGAAGTGATCGATCATGCCGCCCGGGTCCTGTTTAACACGTCCTGCTGTTCGGGCAGAGCCGGCAGAGGGGCAGGTGAGCCGGGGCGCTGGGTCGGCCTCTGCGCCAACATCCCCTTCTCGTAGGCCTGGGCCGGCGTGGCGCCTCCCAAGGCAGAATGTGGCCTGTCCTGATCATAAAATGCGAACCAGCTTGAA
>JAPOPM010000237.1 GCA_026712905.1 Deltaproteobacteria bacterium | reverse complement strand
GCCGTTGCGTTCCAGCCGCCAGTCGTCGAGGACGACGGTAATGTCGCGGTCGACGGGGGGCGGGTCCCGCTCCTCGACGATCAGCGGGCCGTAGAGCCCCCTTGCCACCTGTTCCCAGGAGCGGTGGTGGGCGTGGTACCAGTAGGTGCCGGCGTGGGGGACGTCGAATGCATAGTGGAAGGTCTCACCGGGTCGCACGGCCGCCTGCGTCAAATCCGGCACCCCGTCCATCGCGTTGTCGAGATGGATGCCGTGCCAGTGGATCGTGGAGGCCTGTCCGGCTCCGTTCTCGAAGGAAACGGAGAGCCGGTCCCCTTGGCGTACGCGGAGTTCGGGGCCGGGGGTCGATCCGTTGAACCCGAGCATGGAGGTGAGCCGGTCGTCCTCGGGCAGCATCCGGGCGGTGACCGGCCCGGCCTTCAATCGCAAGGGCGCTGTCGTCCAGCCGGTCGTCGGGAACAGGATCGACGCGGCGGAGCAGGCAAGGAATTGCCGTCGATTCATGGACTGCTCTGGATCTTTCCCAAGTTGATCACCATCCGTCGCACACCTTGAGGATGCTGTTGGGATGCTGCTCGTCCGGTTCCCTGCCCAGCACCATGCGGAAGGTCCTGGACTTGTCCACCACGAGCTGCCCATCCTCCGCCACCGCGATCTCGAAGCGGCCCAGCGGCCGCGGCGCAGGACCCTCGAAGTTCAGCCCCGACTTGAAGAAGCCGCTGCCGTGACAGGGGCACTTGAAGGCGCCCGAAGCAGTCCCGGCGGCTCCAGATGCCCCGCTCTATTTCCCGTTTCTCGCTCGTAGCCATCGCGTTTCTACTTCTTCTTGAATCAGCCTATCACCGGCCCCCCACTATGCAAGACCGAAGGTTCTACCAGGCACCGGCTTGAAACGCCGGCATTCGGGGATTCGACTCGTCATGCTGGCGGTCGTGGGCACCACCGCGGTTGCGTCCGCAGGGACCGGCGGTACAGGTCGGTGTCGCCATGAGCGAGGCTCTGCACTTGCAATGTATAACCTATTGATAAATCAGATATAAATTCAAGGAAATTGCAGAACGATCCCTTAAAGTCCTGAAGTTTCGCCGTCTGGGTGTATCGGCCGCACATGACTTCGACTTCCCTTACCAGAGTGACAACGCGGCCTTGAGGCCCACGTCTACCGCGCCCATCGCCGCAGCGGACAGGCTCCCTATACGGCGCGACAACTTGGCCCGATCGAGCGTCGTCACCTGGTGACAAAGGGCGGCACCTTCCCGGTTCAGCCCCGCGACGCCCTTGGGCAAGGCGACAGCCGTCGGCCCGCGCTGTCGCTGGGAGAGAGACGTGGACAACGGAATGACTATGACGGAACGCCAGCCGGGTGATTGGTTGAATCCGTCGTGGGAAACGACGATAACGGGCCTGCGGCCCTTCTGCTCGGAGCCGGACCGTGGCGAGAGTTGTGCCCAGTAAACATCTCCTCGTTTCACGTTTCGTCACCATGGAGAAGTTGCTCCACTGCGGCGCTTTCCAAATCCGAATCCAGATCGTCGGGTGTACCGGCTGCCATCCGGGCGTAGTCCGATATGGCGTCGTGCAGAGCCTCCTTTTCCCGTTCAGCCAGCCATGCTTCGATGGCTTCCCGGACAAGCACCGTAGTGGGCTGCCCGGAACGCTTCGACTGGGCTTTGAGACGCGCATGCGTATCCGTTGGGAGAGGAACGTGCATATTGTGCCGCGGTGCTACCATGGCATAAAGTATGCCACTAAATCATGGCGCCTACAATGACCGTTCCGCTGTTCGGCTCTTTTGATCCATTAGCGCTCGCCCAAAGGGCTCGACAAGGTTGCCAAGCCCGCCCGAGGGCGCTAATAGCTTACTGATTCCCCCAGGAGGACCGCCCGTGATCATCGACTGCGACACCCACATCATGCCCGAGGACGCTTTTGACTACGTGCCCGAGGAGCTCCGCGGCAAGGCACCGATCCCGGTGTACGGCGAAGACGGATTGCTCATCGACATGGAATTTCCCGGCGGGCCGCCCGAAGTCCCCGGCGTGACGCCGCTGGGCGCGCCGGGCTCCGGTGCCAAGATGAAGGGGCTCGTGGACCTGCAGGTGCGGCTCGACGAGATGCCCGTGCTCGGCGTGGACCAGCAGTTCGTGCTGCCGCAGTTCTCCGGCTGGTGGACCTACATGATCGAGCCGCAGCTCGCCTCGGCCATCGCCCGCTCCTACAACCTGTCCAACCTGCGCCTGATGGAGCGCCACGACTGCCTCGTCGGCGTGGCCATCGTGCAGCTCCAGGACGTGCCCGCGGCCATCCGCGAGATGGAGTGGGCGCGGAAGGAGGGGTTCTGCGCGGTGGTGCTGGACAAGGTCTTCCCGGTGCAGGACCACCCCTACGGCGAGAGCCTCGGCAGCCACAAGGAGCTGTGGCCCTTCTTCGCCCGGGCCGAGGAGATGGAGATGCCCATCTTCCTGCACAACATCCAGCACGGCCACCGCATCAGCAACCTGCCCAACTTCCAGAAAGACGGCCTCTATCTCTTCGCGCCCCAGGAGGGACAGGTGAGCTTGGTGTCGCTGGTGACCAGCGGCCTGCTCGACGACTTCCCCGGCCTCCAGTTCATTTTCACCGAGGCCGGAACGGGCTTCATCAGGCCCCTGGTGGAAAGGCTCGACGCCGCCTTCAACGGACCTCCCGTGGACTACGACGGGGACGCCGATGCCGACGTCATGCGCGGAGTCAAGGCCAAGCTGCGCCGCCACCGGGCCTTCTACGGCGCCGAGGTCTTCCTGGAAAAGAACAAGCAGCCGGCGAGCCACTACTTCCGCAACAACTTCTACTTCACCATCGAGACCGAAGAGGCCGCGCTGCCCGACGCCATCGACTTCCTCGGAGCCGAACGCTTCCTCTTCGCCACCGACTACCCCCACGACGACCCCGGCGGCAGCATGAAGTTCCGCGACGTCCAACTCCTCGCCGTCAACAAGAACATCTCCGACGAGACCAAGGAACTCATCCGCCACGGCAACGCGGAGCGGCTGTTCAAGCTGCACAGCTAACCCGGCACGTTCCGTTACGTAGTTACCTCACGAGTTTTGACACAGCCGCTTCCGCGGGAATGACGACTCCGGGGGGTTTGGCGCCAGTTCTTGTCCGGACGACGTTTTGACACTGCCTGTAAAGCGTCACCCCTCCCCGTCCCCCAACCCGTACACCTCCCGCGCCTGACCCCGCGACACGTATCCGTCCTCGACGTCCTGCCGCACGAGCTCGGGCGGGCGTTCCCTGGGGTCGCCATAGCCGCCGCCTCCGCTGCGGTAGACGGCGAGACGGGCACCGGCGCTCAGCGCGCGGCTTTCGAGGATGTCGGCGTCGGAGGGGTCCTCGCCGGGGTTCTGGATGGTGGTGCGGGAGGTGGGCGGGCGGGCGCCGCCGTTGAGGCCCCAGGAGGCCTGCCGGTGGTTGGCGGAGCGGATGGTGAGCATGCAGTCGGTGAGGAACTCGTACTCGCGCACGAAGCCGGTGCCGCCGCGCCAGCGGCCGGCGCCGGCGGAGGCCTGCCAGATCTCGTAGCGGCGCACGGCGACGGGGTATTCGGTCTCGAGGATCTCCACCGGCGTGCCGGGGGCAAAGTGGTTGACCGGCATGACGATGGCCGCGCCGTCGTGGTCGCTGGTGCCGCCCAGCGAGGTGATCATGATCTCGTACTGCACGGTGGGGCGGCCCGCCGAGCGGCTCTGCTTGTAGCCGACGGCGATGGCGCCGGTGCCGAGGCCGGAGGGGGCTACCGCCCGATTCGGGTTGAACTTGCCGATGGCGGCGAGGACGCAGTTGTAGACCAGGTGCGAGGTCGGGAAGTAGTGGTTGACCGTAGCCGGGAACCGCGGGCTGATGATGAGTCCCGGCGGGATGTTGAAGTCCACGGCCTCGAACGCGCCCGCGTTCATCGGGATGCTCGGGTCCGAGGCCGCGAGCACCGCCTGCGTGGAGACCGCTCGGGCCGTGACCCGCGTGGTGTTCATGGGTCCGGCGGCCTGGGGGTCGGTGCCGGAGAAATCGAGCGTCAACCGGTCCCCCGCCTTGATGGCGCGCACGTGGATGCGCACCGGCTTCGAGCGGTCCACGCCGTCGTGGTCGAGGAACCCTTCGGCCTCGAACTCCCCGTCCGGCCAGGAGGCGATTTCGGCCCGCACCCGCGCGGTCGTGCGCGTCATCAGCTCGTCGATGGTGCCCAGCAGGGTATCCGCGCCGTACTCCTCCAGCAGCTCCTGGAACCGGATCGCCCCGAGTCTCGTGGCGCCGGCCTGTCCGCGCAGGTCGCCGAGCACCACGTCCGGGATACGGCTGTTGTTGCGCAGGATCGCCTCCACCTCGGGCTGGACGCCCTCGGCGGTGGTGAAGCGCACCGGCGGCAGCAGGATGCCGTCGTGGAAGATCTCGCGCGCCCCAGCGCCGCTCGAGCCCGGCACCAGCCCGCCGACGTCCGCCTTGTGGGCCACGCTCACCCCGAACGCGACCACCTTGCCTTGGTGAAACGCGGGCGTCACCACGACCATGTCGGGAACGTGGCTGTTGCCCGCCTTGTAGGGATCGTTGGAGACGAACGAGTCCCCATCCTGCATCTTCTCCGCGGGGTAGCGCTCCAGGACGCCGGTCACCGCCTGCGTGTACAGCAGGGAATGGTATTGCAGACCGCCGCCAACCATGATCACGCGTCCGGCGCCGTCGGTCAGCCCGGCGGTGCCGTCCTGCGATTCGCGCAGGATCGGCGAGTAGCCGCTGTGGAACAGCGCGTGCGCCATGGATGCGGTGATCTCCCGCAACCGGCTCATCACGACTTCGGTGGTGATGGGGTCAAGATCCATGGCGTCCTCTTACGGCTCCCTCTCGATGACAATGTTGCCGAACGCATCGACGGTGGCATGCTGCGACTCGGGCACCACCGTGGTGGCGTCGAGCTGCTCGATCACGGCGGGTCCGTCGATACGGTTGCCGGCCCGCAGTCGCCCGCGGTCCAGCACCACGGCCTCCAGGAACTCTCCGCGCTTCAGGTCGAACAGCGACCGGCGGCCGATGACGGCGTGCTCGACACCGGGCTCCCCGGATTCCAGGGGCGGCGGCGTGAGCCGCGGCACGGCGATCTCCGCCAGGAGCCGGAACGTCACGATCTCGGCGTCCTCGTCCTTGGCGCTCAGCCCGTAAACCTTGCCGTGGAGCTCATCGAAGGCCGCCTTGAGTGCGGCCTTGTCCGCCTCCACGATCTCCCGGTCCGGGCAGTCGACCGACAGCTCGTACCCTTGGTGCAGATAGCGCATGTCCACTTGGCGCCGGAAGACCACGTCCGACAGCTCGAAGTGCTCTTCCCGGATGTCTTCCACGGCACGACGGCGCAACTCCTCGAAACGCTGGTTCATGCGCGCGGCATCGTAGCCGCTCACCAGGCCGAGATCCGACATCAGGTAGAGATGGCGCACCTGGGTCTGGAGCAGCCCCAGGGCGCTGTTGAGACCGGGGTTCGGCGGCACCAGCACCGCGGGCATCCGGAGCTCCTCGGCCAGCACGCCGGCGTGCAGCGGACCGGCGCCGCCGAAGGCCACCAGCACGAAGTCGCGCGGGTCGACGCCGCGGTACTGCAGCGCCAGCCTCAGCTCCACCGCCATGTTGTTGTTCACGATCCTGAGCACCCCGGCCGCCGCCTGCACCATGTCGAGGCCGAGGGGCTCGGCCAAGACCGTGCGCACGGCCGCTTCGGCGCAGAACCGGTCCAGCCGCAGCCGCCCGCCCAGGGCGCTGCTGTCGCCGAGCGCGCCCAACAGCAGGTTGGCGTCGGTCACCGTGGGCAGCTCGCATCCCTTGCCGTAGCAGGCCGGCCCCGGGTCCGCGCCCGCGCTCCGCGGCCCGACCTTCATGAGCCCGTCCTTGCCGATCCAGGCGATGGTGCCGCCGCCCGCGCCCAGGGTGTGGACGGCGAGCATGGGCGTGGCGAGGTCCTGCCCGGCGATGCGGCCCGCGGTGGTCTCCTCTGAGCGCCCGTCGCGGATCACGCTGATGTCCGTGGAGGTGCCGCCCATGTCGAAGGTGACCAGGTTCCGGCGTCCCAAGCGCCCGGCCAACTCGATGCCCGACACCACACCGGCGGCCGGGCCCGAGAGCAGCGTCTGGTTGGGATAGCGGGCGCCGACGTTCATGCGCATGAGCCCGCCGTTGGACTGCATCAGGAAGATCTGCGGCGTCTCGATGCCGGCGGCGCGCAGCCGGTCCACGAGCCGCAGCAGGTAGGTCTCCATGGACTTTCCTACGAAGGCGTCGATGACCGTGGTGGACAGCCGCGGATACTCGCGGATGGTGGGCAGGATGCGCGACGACACCGACACGCGCCATTCCGGCGCCATCTCGGCGATGATGGCCGCGGTGCGCTCCTCGTGCTCGGCGTTCCGGAAGCTGAACAGGAAGTTGACGGCCACCGCCTCGACTTCCTTCTCCTTCAGGCTTGAAACCGCGCGCCGGACGTCGCTCTCGTCGAGGGGCGTCTGCACGTTGCCGAGATAGTCGAGGCGCTCGGTGATCTCCTCGGTGAGCGACTGCGGCGCCAGCAGCGCGGGCTTGACGTAGAAGGGGTCCGCCAGGTCCTCCGGCGCCGGCTGCGACCAGCCGCGCCCCTCGTACACCGCCCGGAAGCCGCGGGTGATCAGGAGCCCCGTGCGCGCGCCCTTGCCCTCCAGGATGGCGTTGGTGGCCACCGTGGTGCCGTGAACCAGGAACTCGATGCCGCCCGGGTCCACTCCGGACTGAAACAACTCATCCAGGGCGTTCATCACCGCGGCCGACGGATCCGCCGGCTGCGAAGGGACCTTGGCGATGCGCCGTTCGCCGCTGTTCGGATCGAACGCGATCAGGTCGGTGAAGGAGCCTCCGGTATCGATGCCGACCATCCACGATGCCATGGCGAACTCCCAGGGGCTATTGGCTGCCCGCGCGCCATCATAACCGATCGAGTTTCCTCAGCGCGACAGGTCCACCACCACGCGCCCGCGCACACCGCCCTTGAGGATGCTCTCGATATGAGGATCCAACTCCTCCAGCGAGCAGTCGACGGTAACCGCGTCGAGGTTCGGCAGCTTCCACTCGCCGGCCATCTTCTCCCACAGGGTGGCACGGATGTCCGCCGGGCAGTCCGGGGTGGCCACGCCGACGAGGCGCACGTCCCGGAGGATGAAGGGGAAGACCGTGGTGTTCAGCTCCACCGAGGCCACGTTGCCGCAGCAGGTGACCACGCCGCCGTACTTGGAGGCCTTGATGGCGGTGGCGAGGATGTTGCCGCCGACCGTGTCCACGACCCCGGCCCACAGTCCCCGGAGCAGCGGCCGCCCCGACTGGTCGTCCGCGTCTTCCCGCGAAATGACGTCCGCCGCGCCCAGGCCCGTGAGGAAGTCCTTTTCCGACTCCTTGCCGGTGGACGCCACCACCCGGTACCCCGCCTGGGCCAGGATGGCCACGGCCAGACAGCCGACGCCGCCGGTGGCGCCGGTCACCAGCACGTCGCCGGATTCGGGCGTGACCCCGCCCTCCTGGAGCCGCAGCACACACAGGGCCGCGGTGAAGCCGGCGGTGCCGTACACCATGCTCTCCTTGAGGCTCAGCCCGCCCGGCCGCTTCACCGCCCAGGCCGCCGGCACGCGCGCGTACTCGGCGTAGCCGCCGTCGGTGTTGGCGCCCAGATCGAAACCCGTCAGCACCACTTCGTCGCCCTTGGCGAAGTCGCCCGAGGCGCTCTCCACCACGGTGCCGGCGGCGTCGATGCCGGGCGTGTGCGGAAAGTTGCGGGTGACGCCCTTGTTGCCCGAGGCCGACAGCGCGTCCTTGTAATTGAGGGACGAGTAGGCCACCGACACCAACAGGTCGCCTTCCGGCAGGTCGTCCGACGACCTCTCCGTGATGGCGCGCGAGAACGTCTTGTCCTCGTTCTCGCTGACGACCATGGCTCGGAAACGGGTCGGGTCTGACATAGTATGCTCCTATTAATAAGCCCCGTATTCGGCACAGGCTCCTAGCCCGCGCTCTCCTTCTCCCGCAGCCGCTGCCACACCTTGGGCGGCGACAGCGGCAGGTCGCAGATGCGCACGCCGACGGCGTCTTCCACGGCCGCGGCAATGGCGGACGCGGCCGGCAGCACGCCGCCCTCGCCCATGCCCTTGGCGCCGAACGGGCCGGGGCCGTTGCCGCTCTCCACCAGCTCCGAGATGAACTCCTCCGGCACGTCGTGGAAGTTCGGCACGCGGTAGTCGATGAGGTTGGGGTTCAGGGGCTGGCCGTTTTCGTACACCATGTCTTCCATTAACGTGTGTCCGATGGCGAAGACGACGCCGCCCTCGTCCTGGCCCTCGCACTGCAAGGGGTTGATGGCCCGGCCCACGTCGGCCATGGACACGTACTTGAGGATGCGGATGACGCCGGTGTCCGGGTCCACCTCCAGCTCCACGCCGCCCCAGCCCACCTCCCAGAAGGTAGTGGGGGAGCCCAGCACCGCGGTCTTGCTCTTCTTGTCCTGGTAGCCGCCTCGGCCGACGATCTCGGTGGCGGAGCTGCCGTAGTAGCCGGCGATGACCTCGCTGTAGGGCACCCCGCGTCCCTTGGCGGGGCGAACCTGCCCTCCCTTGAGCGTCAAATCGGCCGCCTTCTCGCCCATGACCTTGGCCGCGGCCTTGAGCAACTGCTTCTTCACGTCCTGCGCGGCCCGCTGGGTGGCGAGGCCCATGACGGTCATGGAGCTGCTGGCGCTGGTGGAGACGTCGAAGGGCGTCACATCGGTGTCCAACTGGGCCACGGACACCTGCCGCAGCTCGATGCCCAGCTCCTCCGCCACCACCTGGCTCAGGGCCGTGCGGCAGCCCTGGCCCACCTCCACGGTGCCGGTGAGCAGGACAGCGCTGCCGTCCGAGGACATCTTCACCGTGGCGCCCGCCACCTTGTAGGTGCCGCCGGCGTCCTTCAGGCATACGCTGAGCCCCCGGCCCACGTTGGGCGGAGTCGGCTTCTTCCAGTCCAGCCTCCGCGCCACCTTGCGCAGCCCCTGCTTGAGGTCGCAGTCCACCGGGGTATCGCCCGGAGTGTAGGGCTCGCCCTTCTCCAGCAGGTTCTTGAGGCGGAAGTCCAGCGGGTCCATGCCGAGCCGGTTGGCGATCATGTCCATCTGCGACTCGTAGGCCCAGGCCACCTGCACCGCGCCGAAGCCGCGGAACGCCCCCGCCGGCACCGTGTTGCTGTAGACCCCGTGGGCGTCGATCTTGACGTTGGCCACGCGGTACGGCCCCACCGCCCGGTAACCCGCCTTCTGGGTGACCCGGGGGCCGGCGTCGGCGTAGGCACCGGTATCCATGTAGACTTCCAGCTCCCGCGCCACCATCTCGCCCTTCTTGCTGACGCCGGTCTTGATGCGGATGCGCGCGGGGTGGCGCGTCACCGTCTTGAAGCTGTCGTTGGCGCTCATGGCCAGCTTTACCGGGCGGCGGTTCCTGACCGACAGGGCCGCGGCGATGGGGTCGGCCTTGACGTAGAGCTTGCCGCCGTAGCCGCCGCCGACGTAGGGCACCACCACCCGCACCCGGTTGAGCGGCAGCTTGAAGATCCCCGCCAGGTGCCCGCGGAGCGTGAACGGGTCCTGGCACGAGCTCCACACGGTCAGGCGCTCGCCGTCGAAATTGGCGACGCAGATGTGCGGCTCCAGCGAGTAGTGCTGCACCTTGGAGAAGCGGAAGACGTCCTCGAAGACGTGGTCGGACTTGTCGAAGCCCTGCTCCACGTTGCCGCGGGAGTAGCCGAAGTAGTAGCACACGTTGGTGCCCTTGAACCGTTCCGGCGCGCCGTAGGTGGAGCCGCGCAGCTCGGCCTTGGCCACGTCGCCCTCGTGCACCCGGGGCGCCCCGGGCGCGAGGGCGTCGTCCACGTTGTCCACGAACGGCAGCTCCTCGTACTCCACGTCGATGAGCGACAGGGCCTCCTCGGCCACCAGCTCGTCCGCCGACAGCACCGCCGCCACCGGGTCGCCGACGTAGCGCACCTTGTCCACCGCCACCACCGCCTGGTCCTTGTAGGTGGCGCCGTACATGTAGTTGAGGCCGCCCAGCTCGTCCCGGGTGAGCACGTCGACGACCCCGGGCAGCGCCCGCGCCTTGGCCGCGTCCACCTTGAGCAGGCGCGCATGCGGCAGGGGACTCCGCAGGATCTTGGCGTAGGCCATCGCCGGAAGCTCCATGTCGCCGGTGTAGAACGCCGACCCCGAAACCTTCTCCACCGCGTCCACACGCATCGAGCTGTGCCCGGCCACTGACAGTCGTTGTTTTCTCATGGGTTGTCTCCGCACACCTTCTTATCCGAAGTTTCGGGGGCGGGCAATGACGACCCCACCGTCATACGGTCCCCACTGAACGTCATTCCCGCGGAAGCGGGAATCCAGGGGCGGTGGAGGGGCACTACAACGGCGTTTCCCGCCTCCCCATCCCTGGATTCCCGCTTCCGCGGGAATGACGACTCGGGGTGATGGTGCCATCCTCAGTTTGGAGTGAAGTTTTGACACAGCCTGTTTCGCGGGAATGACGACTCGGGGTGTCGTTGCTGTTTCCTCGCGAGCCGAGTCTTGGCACAACCCGTTT
This sequence comes from Deltaproteobacteria bacterium, assembly GCA_026712905.1. Lineage (NCBI taxonomy): Bacteria > Pseudomonadati > Myxococcota > Myxococcia > Deltaproteobacteria bacterium. Next base: position 10,187 of record JAPOPM010000237.1, on the reverse strand, counting down.
GGCGCCCTCACGGCTGGCGCCGCTCCGCCTGCTCCTTCAGGGTCTCCAGCTCCGTCCAGCGGTCCAGTGCTTCTTCCAGAGTCGCCTTGGCGGTCCTGAGATCGTCGAGCACGGGCTGCACGGCGGCGAAGGGCTGGGCGTAGAAGTCGGGTTCCTGAGTCTTCTTCTCCAGCGCGGCCACGGCCTGCTCCATGGCGTCGATCCGGTCGGGCAGCCCGTCCAGCTCCCGTTGCAGGTTGTAGCTGAGCTTGGTGGGGAGGGACCGGGTCTCGCGCCGGTCCCGCGCGGGCTCCCGGGCGCTTCCGCGGTTGGGGTCGTCGGTGACGGCCAGGGCCTGGCCGCGGCGCAGCCAGTCGCTGTAGCCGCCGGCGTGGCGCTGGATCACGCCCGTCTCCTCGAACACCAGTGTGCTGGTGACGCAGTTGTCGAGGAAACTGCGGTCGTGGCTCACCACCAGCAGGGTCCCCCGGTAGGCCACGAGCTGCTGCTCCAGCACCTCCAGGGTTTCGATGTCGAGGTCATTGGTGGGCTCGTCCAGCACCAGCAGGTTGGCGGGCTGGGTGAGCAGGCGGGCCAGGATGACGCGGTTGCACTCGCCGCCGGACAGCGCCGCCACCGGGCTCAGCGCCCGCTTGGGGCTGAACAGGAAGCCCTTGAGATAGCCCACCACGTGGCGCGGCTTGCCGTTGACGAAGACGTGGTCGCGGCCGTCCGCCACGGTTTCGGCCACCGTCTTCTCCGGATCCAGTTCCCGCCGCAGTTGGTCGAAGTAGCCGATCTCCAGGTTGGCGCCCAGCTCCACGGTGCCGGAGTTGGGCGTGATCTCGCCCACGAGGATACGCAGCAGCGTGCTCTTGCCCACGCCGTTGTTGCCGATGAGGCCAATGCGGTCGCCGCGCATGATGCGCAGCGAGAAGTCCCGGATCAGCGGCTCACTTCCGTAGCCGTGGGTGACGTGGCGCAGTTCCACGACCTTGCGGCCCGACATGCCGCCCTGCTGCACCCGGATGCGCGCCTGGCTCGGGGGCTTCAGGCGCTGGGACACCTCCTCGCGCATGGCCATGAGGGTGCGCACCCGGCCCTCGTTACGGGTACGGCGTGCCTTGAGGCCCTGGCGGATCCACGTTTCCTCCTGGGCCAGGCGCTTGTCGAACAGGGCGTCCCGGCGGGCCTCTTCCGCCAGGCTTTCCTCCTTGAGCCGGAGGTAGTTGTCGTAGGTCCCCGGCCAGCTCGTGAGACGGGTGCGGTCCAGTTCCACGATGCGGGTGGCCAGGCGCCGCAGGAAGGCGCGGTCGTGGGTGATGAACAGGACGCTGCCGGCGTAGTTGTAGACCCGGTCCTCCAGCCACTGGATGGTGCTCAGGTCGAGGTGGTTGGTGGGCTCGTCGAGAAGCAGCAGCTCGGCGTTGCCGACGATGGCCCGGGCCAGCCCGACGCGGCGCTGCCAGCCGCCGGACAGTTCCCCCAGCCGCCGCTCCGCCGGCAGATCCAGCTCGCTGAGCACCGTCTCCACCCGCTGGTCCACGTGCCAGCCGCCGTGGGCGTCGATCTCCCGGTGCAGCGCCTCCAGCTCCAGCAGGCCCTTGCGGTCCAGCGCCTCGTGGGAACGCTGCTGGTAGAGGTCGATGAGGTCTTGCAGGTACCCCAGCCCGGTGGTGACGTACTCCCGCACGGTCTGCCCGAGCTCTTCGGGCAGCGCCTGCTCCAGTTCGCTGATGCGGATGCGGCTCTGGTAGCGGATCTCGCCGTGATCGGCCTCGAGCCGGCCGGTGATGAGCCGCAGCATGGAGGTCTTGCCCGCGCCGTTACGGCCGATCAGGCATACCCGTTCCCCGGGCTCGATGGCGAACTCGGCGTGCGCCAGCAGCCGCTGGTCGCCCAGCTCCAGCGAGACGTCTTCGAAGCTTGCGAGGGGCATGTTCGGGAAAGAGGGCACCGGCGCCCGCTCAAGCCGGTGCCGCCGCAGTGTGCCTACTTCTGGCCGCGTGTCGCCCGCGCGCCCGGAGGCCGGTAGGCCACCTTCTTCTTCACCGCCTCGTCCACCGTCTCCGGCGTGATCAGCACCGTGCACTTGATACTGAGGGCGCCGGCGTTGCCGATGTTGAGCGAGACGGCCGTTGCGGTAGCGTCGTCGGGAAGATCGGCGATGATGTAGAGGTCCGTGTCGCCGAAGGCGTAGTAGAGCCCCTCCACGGTGCCGCCCATGCTCTCGATGGTCTGGGTCAACGCCGCCCGCCGCCGGCTGCCGCCCTCCTTGAGCAGGCCCACCAGCCCCTTGCCGGTATACGATGTGTGGAACATGTATTTGCCCATGGGTGTCCCTCCTGAAATCGTGATCTCATAAAGATCGTTCAATAAGGCCGCTCTTGCAAGCCCCGGCCGGAATGCGGCTTCATTGCTGCGCCGCGATGAACGCCCGCAGCACCTCGTTGAACTCCGCGGGATGCTCGCGGTACGAGAAGTGGCCGGCCTGGTTGATGATGTGCATCTGGGTGCGGCGCTCGCTGCCGGCCATGAGATCGTAGAGGCGCAGACCTTGGTCGAACGTGGCGGTGGGGTCGTTGTAGCCCCAGACCAGCAGCGTGGGCCGTTGAAAGCCGCGGTCGCGGATCCAGCCTAGTGTCTCTTCCTTCTGGCGCGCGTGCTGGGCCAGGAAGAGGTTCACCTTGAGCCCCTGCATCTCCATCTTCTCCACCGCCTCCTTGTACTTCGGCAGTTGGCCGATGGCCACGCAGGCGTCGAGCCAGTCGTCGGTGATGTGGTCGTGGCCGTAGGAGTAGCGTTCGTACACCCAGCGCTGGCACTCCCGCCCCAGGCGCGGGTTCGGCGCGTTGGCGAAGACGATGTCGTTGCGCCCGACGCCGGGCGCCAGGGTGTTGGTGTCCACCGGGATCACGGACTTGACCAGGTCCGCCCGCTCCAGGGCCATGCGCGCCACCAGGTAGGCGCCGCGGGAGTGTCCCACCAGGTGCACGTTGCCGAGCTTCAGGGTCTCCAGCAAGCCGAGGGCGTGCCGCACCACGGCGGCCATGGTGTAGTCGTCGTCGCTCTTGGGGTTGTCGGTCATTCCCTGTCCCAGCTTGTCCACCGCGTAGACATGGAACCACTGCGCCAGGCCGTCGAAGTTGAGCCCCCAGTCCAGGCTGCAGTCGGCCGCGTCGTTGGAGCCGAAGTTGCCGCCGTGGAACAGCACCAGCGGTTCGCCGCTGCCCTTCTCGAAGTAGCGCGTGCGGATGCCGTCCACGTCCACGAATCTTTCGTCCGCCTGGTCCATGCGATTCCTCCTGGGTGAGATCCGGTATCCTCTGCCGAGACCCGTCCTACTCTAGCGGATTTGCCCGGCCAAGGTTAACACGCGGCCCGTCCCCATCCCCTGGATTCCAGAATTCCACGCTGTGTCAAAACGTCGCCTGGACAAGAATTGGCGCCAACCCCTCTATTCGTCGTTCATTGGCGCCAGGCCCCCTATTCGTCATTCCCGCGGAAGCGGGAATCCAGGGGCGGTGGTGGGGCATCGCAGCGGCGGTTTCCGCCTCGCCACCCCTGGATTCCCGCTTCCGCGGGAATGACGAATAGAGGGGGCTCTGCCTCATCAGTTGTGACACAGCCGCTTTCGCGGAAATGACGATTCGGGGGGCTCTGCCCTACGAGTCTTGAAACAGCCTGTTCCGCGGGAATGACGAATCGCCGGGTCCCCGCTTGGCAATCCCCAGGCGATCGGATAAGGGAGAATGAGCCGCAAGGCGCACATTCCAAGGAGGCAAAACCATGGCGAACGCCAACAACGACGAACATCCCATGCTGGGAGAGGGGCGGGGGCGGCTGCGGGGCAAGGTGGCCATCATCACCGGGGCCAACAGCGGTATCGGCCGGGCCACGTCCCGGTTGTTCGCGCGCGAGGGCGCCAGCGTCGTGTGCTGCGACATCCAGGAGACCGTGACGCCGCGGGTGGACCAGCTCATCACCGGCGAGGGTGGCGCGGCCACCTTCCTGAACGTGAACGTGACCGCGGACGGCGGTCCCGAGGAGATGGTGCGGACCGCCATCGACACGTACGGCGGCGTGGACATCCTCTACAACAACGCGGGCGGCGGCATCCGCAAGCAGGTCCATGAACACACCGACGAGGAATGGAACTTCATCATGGCGCTCAACCTGAACGCCATCCAGAGGAGCGTCCGGGCGGCGGTGCCCCACATGATCGAGAAGGGCAGCGGCAACATCGTCAGCACGGCGTCGACCTTCGGACTGCTGGCCTCGGCGAACTATCCGGCCTACTGCGCCACCAAGGCGGCGGTGATCAGCCTGACCCGGCAGATGGCACTGGACTACGGCCCCAAGGGGGTCCGCGTCAACTGCATCTGCCCCGGCGCCACCGAGACCCCGCGCTTCCGCGGACACCCGCCGGTGCCGTCGCTGCAGGCCGCCACCCCCGAGCAGCGCAAGCGCATGGCCGACAGCAACAAGGCCCTGTTGCGCATGGCGCGGCCGGAGGAGATGGCCTACGGCGTCCTGTTCCTGGTGTCCGACGAGGCGTCGTTCGTCACCGGCCACGCGCTGGTGGTGGACGGGGGCCAGACCATCGCGGTGTGAGGACGGGAGGCAAGTCGGCGTCCTGAGCTTGGCGTCGCGTCAGCGGCGCGAAGTCGAAGGACCCGCGCGCATCGAAATACCTGGACGGGATCGGGAGGACAGCCGTTGTACTGTTGGCGCGGCAAGGTAGGGGTGGTGAAGCCGACGTTCCGGCCCGGCTCGCTGGAGACCTTCACGCGGCTCCTGCCGGACGGGGTTTGCGTGGTGCCGCGTTACGTCGGCGTCCGCGCGGGCACCGAGACCGAGTTCGACGAGGCCATCGCCGTGGCCGAAACCCGGGTGGCGGAGCTGGCCGAGTTCGGGGTGGACCTGGTGGTGATCCAGGGAGTGCCGCCGATCATGCTCCGGGGCTACCGCTTCGACGGCGAGCTGACGGAACGGCTCAACCGGGAGTACGGGGTGCCGGTGCTCACCGCCACCACCGCGCAGGTGGAGGCCTTCCACGCGCTGGGGGTACGCACCATGGCGGCGCTCTCCTACATCCCGGGCGCCATGAACGCCAGGTTCGCCGCCTTCTTCGAAGAGGCCGGCTTCACTGTCACCGGCGTAAGGGAGATCGAGGGCGTGGCCTTCTCGGATGTCGGCGAAATCCCCATCGAGGTGATCTACCGCGAGGCCAAGAAAGCCTTCACGGAGCAGGGCGGGGAGTGTGTCTACCTCCTGGGCGCCGGCTGGGACTGCATGCCCGCCGTCGAGTACCTGGAGGAGGACCTGGGCGTGCCCGTGGTCACCAATCTCAACGCGGAGGTGTGGGCGACCCAGAAACGCCTTCGGATTCGCGAGCCCGTGGAGGGCTTCGGGCGCCTGCTGCGCGACCTGCCGTAGGCGGCGATCACCGAGCTCGGTGCCAACGGAAAAGCGGTCCGGAGAAGGGAGAACGGACATGGCAGAGATACTCGGACTGGGCATCACGCACTACCCCGGACTCGGGTTCCAGGGGAACATGACCCGGCGCATCAAGATGTGCATGGAGGATCCGGCTTTGCCGGAGCGCCTGCGCCACCTTGAGAACTGGCCCGCACCCATGCGTGAACAATGGGGCACGGACGACGGCCGCAGCCACTCGGAGGCGCACCGCCAGGACCTCATCGACCGTTTCCGTGTCGCCCGCCGCGCCCTGGACGAGTTCCAGCCTGACCTGTGCGTCCTGTGGGGCGACGACCAGTACGAGAACTACAAGGAAGACTGCGTGCCCGCCTTCTCGATCCTCGCCTACGATTCGGTGGAGGCGCAGCCGTGGACCCACAGCCGCCGGGGCGCCAACATGTGGGACGAGCCCGACGACAAGATCTTCAACATCAACGGACACCAGGAGGCCGGCAAGTACCTGGCGTCGAGCCTGCTGGACAACGGCTTCGACGTGGCCTACTCCTACAAGCCGCTCCACCGCGGCCTGGGCCACGCCTTCGTCAACTCCATCCTGTACCTTGACTGGGACCGCCAGGGCTTTCCCTACCCGCTGGTGCCCTTCACCGTGAACAGCTACGGGCGCAAGCTCGTGGGCAGCCGCGGCGTCCCGCTGACGCCCTCCGCCGCCCAGGAGATCGCCGACCAGTTCGACCCGCCGGGCCCCCAGCCCTGGCGCTGCTTCGACATCGGCGCCGCTACCGCCCGCGCCTTCGCCGAGAGCCCCTGGCGCGTCGCCCTCATCGCCTCGTCGAGCTGGTCCCACTCGTTCCTCACCGCCAAGCACTCGTTCATGTACCCGGACGTAGAGTCGGACAAGCGCTACTTCGCGGCACTGCGTGACGGCGACTGGGAAACCTGGCGCAAGACCAGCCTCCCCGAGGCCGAGGACCGCGGCCACCACGAACTGCTCAACTGGTTCGCCCTGGCCGGCGCCATGTCCGAGATCGGCCGCAAGCCCGACGACATCGTCTTCCTGGAGTCGTGGATCTCCAACTCCGACAAGGTGTTCGCGGTATTTCATCCGCCGGAGACATAGGCCCCTGGAAGAGACCGTCCGAGCGCCTGCTCTCGACACGGCGGCCTGGGTCCTGTTGCTTTCCCTCTCGGTGGTGTGGGGCGGCTCCTTCTTCTTCGCGGAAGTGGCCCTCACCGCCCTGCCGCCGTTCACCATCGTCCTCGCCCGCCTTTCCGTCGGGGCGGCAGGACTCTGGCTCGTCGCAGCGTTGACTCGCACGTCCGTGCCTTCGGACGGCGCGACTTGGCGCGACCTCGCGGTCATGGGCCTCCTCAACAACGCCCTACCGTTCGCCCTCATCGTATCGGGTCAAGTGTGGATCACCGGCGGGTTGGCCAGCGTGCTTAATGCCGCGACCCCGATCTTCAGCGTCGTCGCCGCCCATCTGCTGACCGAGGACGAAAAGATGACCCCCAACCGCTTCGCCGGCGTCGCCCTCGGTTTCCTGGGGGTCGTGGTGCTCATGGGGCCGTCGGTGTTGGGGCAGATCACCGGTCATACCCTCGGCAGCGCGGCGGTGCTGGGGGCGTCCGTCTCCTATGCCGCGGCGGGTCTGTGGGGCCGTCGCCTGCGCCGTCTGCCGCCTGTAGCCGCGGCCGCCGGCCAAGTCACCTGCTCGACCTTGTTGATGCTCCCGCTCGCCGCGCTCAAGGAACAGCCGTGGAACCTCTCCGCCCCTTCCCCGGCGGTATGGGGGGCGCTGGCCGGCATCGGGCTGCTCAGCACCACACTCGCCTACGTCCTGTTCTTCGCCATCATCCGCCGGGCCGGGGGCAGCAACGTGATGCTGGTGACGCTCATGATCCCGCCCAGCGCCATCCTGCTGGGAGTGACCATTCTCGACGAGCCCGTCCACACGGAACAGCTCGCCGGCATGGCGCTCATCGCCGCGGCGCTGCTGGCCATCGACGGCCGTCTGCTGGGGCGTGGACACCGGCAACGTCCCGCCAAGGAAGCTGGGAACATGCCATGACGACCAACCTCTACGACCTGCCCGACTCGCTCCCCGAGGCCGAGGCGTTCACGGATCTCATCCCCGACCGGGGCGTGAAGATCGAGCGCATCGTCTCCCACGGGCAAGCCACGCCGGCGGGCGAGTGGTACGACCAGGACCGCGACGAGTGGGTGGTGCTGATCCAGGGGGAAGCGGTGCTTGCGTACGAGGCCGGCGACAAGCTGCGGCTCAACGCCGGGGACCATGTCCTGATACCCGCGCACCAACGCCATCGCGTGGAGCACACGAGCCGGACGCCGCCGTGCATCTGGATCGCGGTGTTCGGGAAGCTGACGTAGCCATCGGCCCAACGCGGTAGGTGCCGTGAAATGTGAAGCCAGACTAAATTTCGTTTTCGACCCTACCCCTACCCCCGCGCCTGAAACAGGAAGAACACGCCCGCCACCACCAGCACCGCGGCCACGCCGTCCTTGAGCGTCACGGTCTCGTCTTCGCGCAGGATCAGCCGGGCGAGGGAGAAGGTGATCAGTGGCTGCACGTTCCAGATGGGCGCGACGATGATGGCAGGGGCGTGGGTCACGGCGAGATAGGTGAGGACCGATCCCAATCCCTGGGCCACTCCCGACAGCAACAGGACGGCGGCGCCTTTCGTTGAAATACGAATTCCCTCCCGCCAATCGATGCGCAGGAACCGCCCGCAGGTGACCACCAACACGAGGCCGGTGAGGTGGGTCACCAACGCGCCAGGGATCGGCGTGCCGCCGGAGAGGATCGCGAGCTTCTTGAGGATCGGGCCGAAGCCGAAGAAGATGATGGACAGGAGCGGGTTGAGAAAGGCCTTGTAGGGCACGGGTCCGCGCGGGTCGCCGCCCGGCGCGCCGCGGGTGATCAGCAGCAGTCCCCCCACGATGAGCACGATCCCGACGAGGATGAACGGGGTGGCCGTCTCGCCCAGCAGCACGATGGCATAGACCGCGGTGAGCAGCGGAGCGGAGTTGGCGATGGAATTGGCCTTGGAGGCGCCGATCTCGTCGATGCCCTTGAGCACGAAGGTGCGGCCAAGAAAGCTCCCCACCAGACCCACGGAAACGAACACGCCGGCGGCGGTCCAGGGCATTTGCAACCGCACCGTGCCGAACGACAGGACGATGATCAGCAGCATGGTCAGCACCGAGCCGGCCTGCTGCAACAACACCGCACCGCTCAGGTTGGCGTCCCGGAGCCCGCGCTTCACCAGCACCGGCGAAGTGCCCCAGAAAAGCGCCGCCGCCAGCGCATAGGCGATGCCGGTTTCCATGGCTACACCAACCGCCGGACCAATTCGCCCAGCCCCACAAACCGGAACTGGAGGTCCCCGTCGCGCCGCGTGTAGGACCGGTCCGTATCGGGGGTGACCACGAAGTTCTCGCCCTCGGGATACGCCTTGCGGAAGGCGCGCAGGTTGCGCGGATCGAAGCCGTCGGCGCGCCACTTGCATTCGATGGCCACCGCCTTCCCGCGCCTGAGGGTGACGAAGTCCACCTCGTGGCCGCGCTTGTCGCGCCAGTAGTGCAGGTCCCTTTTCTGCCGGCGGCCCAGGTACTCGTTCAACACGTAGTGTTCCCACAGGGCGCCGCGGTCTTCGTTGCGCAACCCCTCCCACCCTTTGAACAGGCCGACGAACCCGGTGTCGAAGCCGTAAACCTTCGGCGCCGCGACGATCTCGGTGGCACGCCGTGTGCTGTAGGGCCGGATGACCTGGATGACCAGGGTGTCTTCGAGGATCTGCAGATAGTTGGCGATGGTCGTGCGGCTGACCTCGCAGTCGGCCGCGAACCGTGTGGCTTCGAACATGCCGCCGCTTTGGGCGAACATCAGCTCGACGAACCGCATGAAGGACCAGCGGCGCCCCACCTGGAACAGTTCCTGGACGTCCTTGGCCCAGTAGGAATCGATCCAGTCCTGAAAGCCGTCCTCGGGCACCGCCTCGGCCATGTAGAACGGCGGAAGGCCGCCGAACCGGAAACGGTGATCGAGCCCTCGCGCACCGAACTCCTGCTCGTCCCGCATCAGCATGGGAGTCAGCCACAGGTCGCGCTTCCGGTCGGTGAGCGTGTCCCGGAATCTTCGGGACGCTCCCAGCGAGGAGGACCCCGTGGCGATGATCCTGGTGTCGCGGTGGTAGTCCGCGGCGATCTTCAGGAGCTCCGACGGATTGGGCAGGCGGTGGACCTCGTCGAGGATCACCCTGCGCGGCCCCACATCCCGGAGGAAGCCTTCCGGGTCCTCCAACGTCCGGCGCACGCTCGGAAGCTCGCAATCGAGATACTCGACATCCGGCAAGGATTGACAAAGGAATGTCTTACCCGCCCTGCGGACGCCGGCGAGCCAGACCACGGACTTCGTTCCCCAAAGGTTCTCGATGGTCCTGATCCAGTGGCTTCGCTGTACCATATGCGTAGCACATTTGCACATAGTGCTACCAAACGCAAGTAGACTGGCGTTTGGTACAGGATGCCCCCCGCTCCGCCGGGTCCCACCCCGGTCCGAGCCCGGTGCCCGTCTTGCAACCCTCCCCCAACATGGCATGGTTAACCCATCTTTAACATGAATGTGGGGATTTAGGGTATTTTGTGTACGGGTGCACCATCTAACCTATTGAATTCATTGAGATCATGTTTCTGGGGACGGAATGTAGTGCCATACTAATGTATCATGGCTTGCATTCCGCCCCTC
>JAPOPM010000236.1 GCA_026712905.1 Deltaproteobacteria bacterium | reverse complement strand
AGCGGACGACTGCAAGGGCTACAGCCGCGGCGATGAAATGGAAGAGCCGGAGGTTCGAGCGGGGTGCAGTTGAAAAAAGGGCGGCAACCGAAGCTGCCGCCCTCAAGTTCGCGGAAACGATGATCAGGGAGGACTACTGCTTGTTCACGCCGAACGCTCCGACCATGCGGCCGGTGTTGTGGTAGATCGAGTGGAACATGCCGCTTCCGACCTTCGGAACGAGGTCGTCGCCATTGTCCTGGAGAGACCCGGACCACTGGCCGGACTTGTCACCAGGCGTCTCACCGATGGTCCAAACCGTCCCGACCTGTTCGTCATCAGCGTTGGTACCGTCAATGACCCCGGTATCGCTGATGTCCGTCTCGTTCAACTTGACGGACCAGTCCCGCGCCTCGCCGTCGGCACCCATGAACTGGTCGATGGTGCCCGTGACCATGTCGTCACCGAAATCGGCCTCAAGCGTCGCCCTCGCGGTGAAGTGGCCGGCATCGTTCTCTCCGCTAGTGCGGCTGTAGATAACGTACTTGCCAGCCGCGCCACCCATGTACGTCGCGGTTCCCTGCAGGTCCGTGATGTTCTCGGCATCCGGGACATCGCCCTTGTCAGCCGCGAACGCACTGGCGACCCAGTCTCCGTCCGCGGGCTTGTGGAGCCACCAGCCGTAGGAGGTGTAGATGTTGGCCGCCACGTCCATGAGCCGGGCCTCGGGGTTGGTTGGCTTGAACGTCCAGGTCCCGACAAGGGTGAAGCCGCTCGCGGCCACCGTAGACGAGCAGTCCGCGTCGCCGGCGGGCGCGCAGTAGTAGGTGCCGGACACGCCGTCATACGTGCCGGGAATCGACACCCGGACCGTATTGGTAGGCCGCTCGAACTCCTTTCTGCCGGAGGACTGGTCGAACATCGAGCTGGCGATTTTCATCTGTTCCGCTGTCGTACTCGTGTCGAGGGTGGCCGTCTCCCCGCTCGTCCCGTCGAGGGCGTAGGCAACGTTGAACTTCTCCCCTTCCGTCGGATCGCCGATGTGGGAGTAGACCATCGCCTCATAGGTGCCGCCGTTGGTGGGGGAGGCCGTGTACTTCCTGCCTGTCCAGCCATGGTTGTCGGCGACCGTCGCGTCCTTGTCTTGCGACAGGTTGACGGCGTCGGCCGCACCGATCGTCACCGCGATGTCGTCGGCGTTGGTGCCGGTGCCGTAGGCGCCGGTCCGCACGTCGTCTCCGGTGCCCCCGATGGGAGTCTCGCCGATGCCGTCATACAGCTTCGCAGCCGTTGCCGTCATGGCCTTATTCCGGTTCTTTGTGTCTTCGGTGATCGCGGCCGTGCGGCTGGTCTTGGCGGAAGCGAGTTGGCCTTCGAGCGTATCGAGCGTTCCCTGGGCCGTGGCAACTTCGGCATCGCCCTCAGGAAGATCCTCCGCACCGTCGATCGCCGCCTTCAGAGCGGCAACCTCGTCGTCAGCCTTCTTAACCTCAGCCTCGGTGGCGTCGTCGTCCACCATGCCCACCGCTGTACGGGCCGCCGTCACGGCGTTCATGATCGCCGTGCGCTGCGCCATCATGCGCCCGTCGCGGTCCATGCCGGTCTGCGCCGTTCTCACGGTCTCCGTGGCCCTGTCCAGTTGGGTCTGGTACATGGCCTTGTCGTCGGCGCTCAGGTGGGTTGCGTCGTCCAGCGCCATCTTGAGCGCGTTGACGGCATTCTGGGCCGCGTCGATCTTTGCCTGATCCGACAGGTCCTCCAGGTCGATCTCGCGAAGGGCCGTGCCGGCGTCCGTCAGGGCCATCCTCTGGTCGCCGATATTGGAGGCAAGGTCTTTCTTCGCGTCCGCCACTTTCCGCTTGGCCAGCGTCACGTCGACGGTGGCGTTGAGCTTTTCGGTGGCGGTCAGATTGGT
>JAPOPM010000235.1 GCA_026712905.1 Deltaproteobacteria bacterium | reverse complement strand
CGTGCTCTCCCTCAACGCGGGGCGGGCGGTAACCTTCGATGCCCTGCTGCGCCAGGTGTGGAGCGCGCAGGCGGGCAACGTCGACCTGGTGCGCAACATGGTCAAGAAGCTCCGCGCCAAGCTCGGCGAGGACGCCCAGAACCCGACCTGGATCTTCAACCTGCGCGGCGTCGGTTACCGCATGGCAAGGCCCGACGACGGCTGAGGGCCGGCCGGCAATCAGGGACCGGCCGCGCGCGCGGCAAGAGGCGGGAAACCAGCGAGGGCGGCGGCGGGGAATCCTCCATGCGCCTTGACCCGGCCGAGACCTGGAACATGGCGCGCAACGGCGCCCGCCTCATCCTGCGCTACGATGCGGCCAACCAGCGAGTCAGAGGCACGCTCAACGACAGGACCGCCGCCACGATCCCCCGCCCGCGGGTCTAGATCCACCTCGTGGGCGCTGCCGAGCCCGAGCCGAAGACGCCGCCGGCCATACCTTCACGCAGTGGAATGCCCACTCGGAGCGCGGCGGCACGACACCGGCTTCGATCCAGGTCTCCTCGACCGGCTCGACGTCATGCCGCCCTCAGCCGGTCCGCCTCCGCGGTCGTGGTCGCGCGCCGCTTCGCCGCCCAGGCGTCGAGGTCCGGCCTGCAATACCGCACCTGGTTGCCAAACCCGTGGAAGGCGGGACCGTCGCGGCTCACGCGGTAGCCCACACCGCGATCGAAGACCATGAGTGGAACCCGTTTGTTCCCCCGCAAGAGCACCCTGACCTTGGCGAAATGGGCCGTCGGGTCTTCGTTAGATGGGATCTCGCTGGTCCGGATGACCCGGGTCAGGTCGTCCATGTTCCGCAGGAGCACTGGCTCGCGATCCACGAAGTACGGCCTGCGATCCAAGAGGTTACAACTCTCACTTGGCCCGTGATCCTCGAAGTTATGAACACACCGGCGAACTGGGTGGACGGACCCGCCTAAATCGGTTTCGCCTAAGGCGCGGGCACATTGCTGCCGGACCTCACCTTTCAGTCGGGTGTTGCCCCCGGCACGTACGGCCCTAACAGGGCCTCGATGCGGTCGGCCACTCGCTGAGCGGGCTCACGGAGCTGCTCGACGGTCCAGTCGGCGGCGTAGCCTGAGGTGATGTCGTCGTCGCTGGCGTGGTTCACCAGCCGATTGGTCAACGGACGCGGCAGCATGAGATCCCGCTCGGCAACGGTGATGAAGACGTTGCGCAGCCCGTGGAACCAGAAGCGCGTGCCCGCGGCCTTGCCGATGCCGGCATGGTAGCGGTGAAGGTTCTTGAGATGGCCGGTGACGCTCAAGGATGAGGGGAACACCCAGCCTTCGTCCCTGCCCCCCGCCTCGGCCCGGCGGCGCTCGAACACGGCGGCGAGTTGACGGGTCAGCGGAAGCTCCAGGGGCTCGCCGGTCTTGGTCTCCTCGACCCGCAGGATGGCGCGGCCCAGGTCGATGCGCTCCCAACGGAGCGAGACCACCTCGCCCAGGCGCATTCCCGTATAGGCTCCAATGGCGAAGATGTCGCGGTGCGCGGGCGGGAGCCCTGCCGCCTCCATCCCTGCGCGCCAGCGGGGCAGCACCTCGGCGTGGATTTCCTCGATTGACGCTTTCCTACCGTGACCGCGCGAGCTGGCCAGAAGTCTATAACCTATTGATATGACGACGTAAATACTGATCCTAAACGGGTGGGTGACTAGCCTGGAGATCCGGTCCCAACTCGTCGATTCAACACTGTTGCAACACCGATGCCGGGACTCATCACTCATCACCCGGCGCATCCGTGTCGTTCCACGGCGCAGAATCGTAAACTGGATGCCTTTGGCAATCACTCCTTAAGGGCTTTCAAACAGGAGGACGCCGAAGCGTCCCTCCCGTCGCATGGGGAAGGAAGCGACGTTCAGCCGATGAGGCCGCCGTCGTCGCGGGTCACCGCGATCGCGGCCGAGCGCGGCACGGTGTCGCCGCCGTCGGGGAAGTGGCTGTCGCCCTTCTCACCGGGATGCTGGATGCCCATGAACAGGGTCCTGCCGTCGGCGCTCCAGGCAATGCCGGTGACCTCGCACTGCCTGGGACCCACCAGGAAGCGGCGGATTTCCCCTGTCACCGGGTCGCCCACGAGCATCTGGTTGTTCCCCTGGCCCGCGAACCCCTTGGCGTTGGAGTAGTCGCCGTCGGTCTGGATCCACAGCATGCCGTTGCGGTCGAAGGCGATGCCGTCGGGGGAGTTGAACATGTTGTCCTTGTCGACATTCCTCGAGCCGGCGTTGGCGTCGTCGTAAACCGCGGGGTTTCCGGCCACCACATACAGATCCCAGGTGAACCCCGTGGCCAGGTGGTTGCCGCCGTCCGGCCGCCAGCGCACAATCTGGCCGTACAGATTGCCGGCTCGGGGATTGGGCCCTCCCACGGGAGTCGGGTCGCCGCCGGCGTTGGGTTTCTTGCCGCGGTTCTTGTTGTTGGTAAGCGCGCAGTAGACCTCCGCCTTTCGCGGATTCGCCGCCACCCATTCGGGACGGTCCATGGTGGTGGCCTTCACCGCGGAT
>JAPOPM010000234.1 GCA_026712905.1 Deltaproteobacteria bacterium | reverse complement strand
TGGTACCACGCCCACCACCGCTCCTGGGAACAGGTGGCAAGGGGGCTCTACGGCCCGCTGATCGTCGAGGAGCGGGACCCGCCCCCCGTCGACCGCGACATTACCGTCGTCCTCGACGACTGGCGGCTGGAACGCAACGGCGCGCTGCATGAGAGCTTCGGCAACCGCCACGACTTCTCTCATGCTGGGCGGATGGGTAACGTCGCCCGCGCCCTGTTCTCGGCGGCCACGGTCCGGCGCGGCGACCGCGTCCGCCTGCGGCTCCTCAATGCCGCCACGGCGCGGATGTTCGCGCTGCGGATCGGCGGGGGAACCGGCAAGGTCATGGCCCATGACGGGATGCCGCTCGCCCAGCCGCCGCCGCTCCGAGACCTGCTGCTCGCCCCGGCCCAGCGGACCGACGTCATCCTCGACGTGGCGGCGCCGGTGTCCTTCGCCCTTCGGACCCGCGAGGGTCTCCACGGACTGGGCACCATCGCCGTGGAGGGCTCGAATCCCGCCCCCGCCGCGGCCGCGGTCGTCCCGCTTCCGGCTCCCCGCACGCCGGCGCCCGACCGGAGTGCGGTGATCCGCCTGACGCTTGCCATGCAGGGAGGGGCCATGGGCGGGCGTCACCGGGGCGGCGATCTATGGGCCTTCAACCACCGATCCGGCATGCCCGATGCGCCGTGGCGGCGGTTCGCGCGCGGGGAGACAGCCCGCATCACCCTGCGCAACGACACCGCCTTCCCGCACGGCATCCACCTGCATGGCCACCATTTCCACGAGCTGCGCGAAGACGGTTCGCTCGGCGACTACCGCGACACCACGCTGGTCGATCCGCGCCGGAGCCGCGACATCCTCTGCGTATTCGACAATCCGGGCAAATGGCTCCTGCACTGCCACACCCTCGCGCACCAAGCGTCCGGAATGAAGACATGGGTGGAAGTCGCGTGAAGGGCGCCCTGCCGATCCTCGTCCTGCTCTGCTGGTCCGGTGCGGCCCTTGCCGGTCACGAACTGGACAGCCGCGACATTCGAAACGGGCAGGTGCTCTACAAGCAGCACTGCGCCTCCTGCCACGGCGCCAACCTCGAAGGGCAGCCGAACTGGCGGCGACCCAAGGACGGCGTCCTGCCGGCGCCGCCGCACGATGCGAGCGGCCATACCTGGCATCATGACAACAAGCTTCTCTTCGACTACACGAAACTGGGCGGCACCGCCCTGATGGAGGCCCGGGGCATTATCGGGATCGAGAGCGGCATGCCGGGCCTCGGCGACGCCATGACCGACGACGAGATCTGGGACGTGCTCTCCTACATCCGCTCCACTTGGCCGGACCGCATCCGCGAAATCCAGGCCGGCAGAAATCCGCCGCACGGGCCATGACCGGTCCGCGCCTCACACAGCCGCCAATGGAGACAGCAATGAAGACACTGCCGAATGTCGCATCAAGGGAGAGAACATCACCGGCCGGGACCCCCACCGGACGATCAGCCGCGAAGCGGCATATCACTTCTTCGTGCGGAAAGACCGGTGGCAATCCGCGCAGGTGCGCCGTAACCGCTTGAACAGGGCTTCCCGTTCAGCGGGCACCGCCGATGCCAAAGACCCCGCTGTCCGTTCGAGTTCCTGCGCCAACTTCACGAAATGATCCCAATCGGCCCACACGGAAGGAAGCGTCCGCGTCGGGTGATTCAAGCTCCCTTCCGGAAACAACGCCGTCAATTCATCGCCCCCGTGTTGGGCGATGGTTCCGGCGTACGCCTTGAAGCGTTCAGCGTCATCATGTTGCGTTCCGCGAATCATCTTCCCCAACTCCTTCATCGCACCGCCCATCGAAGTCATGGCGTCCATGCGCTGCTTGACGATGCCAGTGGCGTCGCGGTGGCCGGATACTCCGGCGGGAGTTATTAGTACCCACGTCAGTACGGCTACGGCGACAAGGCCGGATCTCATCGGTTCGGGTCCGCCCATGGTGTCCTCCGTGTCTTCAATAAATGCCCTTCGCCCGCTGTAGCGCGCGCACGTAACGCACGATCTCCTTCACGTCCGCCTCCGAAAGGCCCGGAACGGGAGCCATGTTGCCGAACCTCCAG
>JAPOPM010000233.1 GCA_026712905.1 Deltaproteobacteria bacterium | reverse complement strand
TCCGCGTTGATCTTCTTGACGCCCGCGGTGTTCTTCCATTTCTCCCGGTCGGAGCGTGAGAACTCGATGATCTTGACGCCCTGGCCCTTGAGGAAGTTCTGGAACTTGACGTCGCCGTCCCTCATGGCCTGGGCCTCCCACACGCCCACCCGTTCGCCTTCCTCCAGGATGATCTTCTGGTGCTCCTTCGACAGGGAGTCCCACTTCGCCTTGTTCATGGTGAACGGCGTAACACCCGCGATGCATCCCATGGCGATCGTGTTCACGTACTTGGCCACCTCGTACGTCTTGAACCGCTGGACCGTCTCGAAAGACATGATGCGCGCGTCAATGGTCTTGCGCTGGAGGGCCTCGTACACCTCACCCCCGGTCGTGCTGACGGAGACCGCTCCCGCGGCCTGAATGGCCTTGGGCGCGATACGGCCGAAGGTGCCGACCTTCTTGCCCTTGAGCGCCGCCAAGTCCGGGATGGGCCCGCGAGAATTGAGGTGATATTCCGCCGTCGCGGTCATGCCCACGAACACATGACCGAACTTGGTGATCTCCCCCAGCGCCTCCGGCACCTCCCTGAGCAGGCGCATGCCGCCTTCCCGTGCCTTCACCGGATCACTGACGGAAAAGGGCAGACCCGCCACCTGAAGCAGCTTGATCTTGTCGGAGAAATACCCGACGGCCAGATCGGCCATGTCCGCCGTGCCCAACTGCACCGCTTCCAGCGCCTCCTTGGCGTGCACGAGAGAGTTGGCCCAGTAGATCTGGACCTCGATCTCGCCATTGGTCCGCTTCGCCACCCCGTTCTTGAAGTGCACCAGATAGTCGGCACGCGGTGTTCCGGGGCGGGTCGACTGGGTCGTCACCTTAAGGATAATCTTCGCCTGTGCGTCATCCGGAACCGCCACGCCGGCCACGCACATCAACCCTGCCAGTACAAGGCCCACCAACGATTTGGATAGTGCTGCCATTGCGTCCCCCTTTCTTCTGTCAGCCGCCCGACACTAGTCGAAGGCTTGAACCGATGTCAAGGAAATTGCAGCGACTGATCCATGGGTACGAACGCGCACCCGTCCCCCCCGCGGGCGCGGAGACGGGTGTGCAACCCCGCCTCCGCGCCTACGCCTTGGCGTCACCCGGCAGGGGCACGCGGTGACGCTGTTTCGGCGATCCGTTCAGTTCGCCGGTACCCGCTCCTTGGGGAAGTTCGATGCCGCGCTGACGCCGCCGTCGCAGATGAGGTTCTCGCCCCACACGAAGCCCGAGTCGTCGCTGGCCAGGAAGAGCATGGCCTTGGCCTGGTCGTCGGCGGTGCCCAGGCGTCCCGCCAGGTTCTTGAACTCCCGGCCCACGGCGCCCTCGTCCTGGCCCACGGGCGAGCCCGAACGGTTGGGGGTCAGGCAGTTGACCCGGATGTTGTACTGCGAAAGCTGCACCGCCATGCCGCGGGAGAGGTTGACCACGCCGCCCTTGGCCGCCATGTAGGCGATGGCGTCGGTGCGGCCGGAAAGGCCCGACGTCGACGCGACGTTGACGATGACGCCGCCCCTGCCCTGCTTGACCATCTGCTCGGCCGCGTAGCGGCCGACGAGGAACGGGCCCTTGAGGGTCACGTCGATAACCAGGTCCCACTCCTCCTCGGAGATGCTGAAGATGGTCTCGTGGTCGGTCACGGCGGCGTTGTTCACCAGGATGTCGATGCCGCCGAAGGCGTCCACCGTGGCATTCACCATGGCCTTGACGTCTTCGGTGTCGGCGACGTTGCATTTGGCGTAGATGGCTTCATGGCCGGCGGCCTTGAGGTCGCTCACGACCTTCTCGCCGCGCCCCGGGTCCATGTCCACGATGCAGATCTTGGCGCCCTCCGAGGCGAACAGCTTGGCGGCCGCCTCGCCGATATTGCGGCCGGATCCGGTGATAATCGCTACACGGTCTTTGAGCTTCATGCTTGTTCCTCCTTGCCCCACTACGATCGATTCGTTTCAGGGTCGGTTGTTTTGGTTCTCGGTTACTGATGTGCTGTCCGGTTACTTCGCTCAATCGTCTTCCTGGTACCCCGCGGACCCTGTAGGGGCGACCCGCGGTCGCCCTTGCCCGGGCCGCCGCCCCAGGGGCGACCGCGGGTCGCCCCTACACGCAAATGTCCTTGCCCCGCGGTAGATTCCCGACTACTCGGACGGGCGCTTGGTGTCGAGCATCCCCAGGAATATCTTCTCCGCCGTCACCGGCAGATCCTTGATGCGCACGTCCACGGCGTCGTCCACCGCGTTGGCGATGGAGGGCGCCACCGGGATGAGCGAGGTCTCGCCGATGCCCTTGGCGCCGAAGGGGCCGTTCTTGTGCGGCACCTCCACGGCGATGGGCGTGATCTCGTCGGGCATGTCGCCCAGGGCCGGCAGCACGTAGTCCACGAGATTGGGATTCACCAGAATGCCGTTGTCCCACACCATCTGCTCGAACAGCGCCTGGCCCAGGCCGGTGATGGCCCCGCCCACGAGCTGCTGCTGGCAGCCCAGCGGCGTGATCACCCGGCCCACGTCCACCGCGGTGGCGTGCTTCAGAACCCGAACCCTGCCCGTGTCCTTGTCAATCTCCACCTCGCTGCCGCCGGCGCCCACGAACCAGAAGGACGAGGTGGTCTTGTCGCCGGTGTCCGGGTCCACGGTGCTGGTCTTCACCTCGCCGCGCCCCACCAGCGTGCCTCCCTGCATGCCGAAGTGGTTGAACAGCACCTCGCGGATATCCAGGGCGTTTTCCCGGAACAGCACCTTGCCGCCCTCCATGCGCGTCTCCTCGAACGGCACCCCGTGCTCCTCGGAAACGAACCTGCGGAGCTGTTCGCACAGGTCCAGGGACGCCAGCTCCAGCGCCTTGCCCATGTGGAAGGTGGAGCGGCTCGACGAAGTGGTGAGGTCGTAGGGCACCACGTCCGTGTCCACCCCCAGCACCGACACCTGGTCGAGGGTAATCCCCAGGGTGTCCGCCACGATGGCGGCCATGGCCGTGTCCGAGCCCTGTCCCATCTCCACCGTGCTGGTGAACACGTTGACGCTGCCGTCTTCGTTGAGCTTGATGGCGGCGCACGAGATGGACGGCGTGATGGTGGCCTTGATGAGCGCCGCCAGCCCCCTGCCGCGCACCTTGGAAGGATCGTCCGACGCGGGCATGGGCTCGTCCCACTTCATCTCCTGGGCGACCTTCTCCAGGCATCCCTTGACGCCGATGCTCCAGAGCTTCTCGCCGGTGACGAATTCGTCGCCCTCGTCGTAGATGTTCTGCATGCGCAGCTCGTAGGGGTCCCGCCCCAGCGCCTTGGCGATGATGTCGGTCTGGGATTCGCTGGCCCAGGCCGACTGGGACACGCCGAAGCCGCGGAACGCCCCGGCCGGCGGCTTGTTGGTGTACACCGACTTGGCGTCGATCTTCACGTGGCTGAACTTGTAGGGGCCGGCGGCGGTGTAGGCCGACTTCTTGGCCACCCGGGGGCCGATCTCCGCGAACGCGCCGGTGTCGAGGAAGACCTCCGCCTCGCGGGCATGGAAGGTGCCGTCGGCCTTGACCCCGGTCTTCATGCGGATGAACGCGGCGTGCTTGGTGACCGTGTAGAATACCTCTTCGCGGCTCAGCAGGATTCGCACCGGGCGCTTGGCCTTCTGGGCGAGAGCCATGGTCAGCGGTTCGATCTTGGGATAGACCTTGCTGCCGTAGCCGCCGCCGAGATACGGCACCATGATGCGGATCTTCGATACCGGCATCTTGAAGATGTTGGCGAGCTGGGTGCGCACCACGAACGGGTTCTGGGTTGTGGACCACAGGTTCACGCGCCCGTCGGGCTGGAACGCCGCGATGCAGCCGTGGGGCTCCAGCGCCACGTGCTGGGTGGTGGGCAGGATGAAGGTGTCCTCGAAAACGTGGGCGCATTCGGCGAACCCCTGCTCGATATCTCCCTTGCGCAG
>JAPOPM010000232.1 GCA_026712905.1 Deltaproteobacteria bacterium | reverse complement strand
GCGCTTCCCGATGATCTGGCGGTACAGCTTGGCGCTACGCTGCTTCAGGTGGCCGGGAGCATATTCGTCGAGGAAGCGCCGGGCGAGTTCCGCCATGGTGAACCCGCCCGACCTGGTGCGGGGCGTCTTCCCCTCAAGGTCGCGGCCGGTCCTGGCGAGGGTTACGATCTCTGCGGCGCGCGCCCGCGCGGCGGCCGGGGTGATGGGACCGTGGGGTCCGATGGTGGCCTTGATGGCGCGGCCCTCGTGACGGTACTTGACGATGTAGACCTTCCGGCCGGTGGGGTGCACACGAACGCCGAACCCGGTCATGTCGTCGTCCCAGACGACGCGCTCGCGCTCCGTGGGTCGGAGGGCGTCGACCGTTCGCTTGGTGATCTTGGGCATGTTGGCGCCTCCTTTGCTTCTCGATTCGGGTAGCGTTTAGGTACCCACAGGAAGTGAATCAGAGGGTTTATCCGCGACGCGACGTCAATGCCTTAACTCACTGAAAACACGTTGACTTGTCTACCAGTGGCGTCTCATGTCGCAGGTTAAAGAATAGTATAGCGAGTTACTCCCTGGCGTTCGAGTACTTCGTCGCCTTTGCCGCGAAGAGGCTGAAGACACGGCCGATTCGGTTGACGGTCGAGCAACTGACCTTCCCGCTGATCCTTGACTTCCTCGATGGACTGGAGAAGGAGCGGCACAACTCCGTTCGCACCCGAAATCTCCGGCTGGTGGCGATCAAGTCGTTCTTCCGCTACCTGGAGTTCAGAGCTCCCGCTTGCCTCGAACTTGCGCAAGGGTCCACGCGATTCCAGAGAAGCGGTTTGACAGGGGTGTGGTCAAATCCCTCGCCCTTGAGGAAGTACAGGCCATCCTCGACGCGCCTGACACCAGAACGGCGAACGGTGTACGAGATCGTGCGATGCCATCACCGCGCTCACGCGCCGATAAGGCCAGAATCAAGCGGAATTACAAGACATAGTCAGGCAGTCGATATAGTGGCGCCTATCTCTTGCGCGCGAGATAGCCGCCATTCCTGCGCCCTGCACACTTTGGATGCAGTGGACAATGACCTTCGGAAGGTGTCGATGTATTTGGGACATGCCAGTCTCAAGTCTACCGAGCCGTACGTGCGTGGAGACCTGATCGAACGACTGCGGGCACTCGCGGCCAGGGTTCCGCCTCAGCTCCGGAAAGGCAACTTCAAAAGCCCATCCGACCCGCTCCTGGCTTTGCTGGGTAGCGGCAGCCGCGCCTCGACCCGCCCATTCCCACCGGCTGTTTCGATGGTGTGCATCCGCGCACCGCCGCTTCCACGACCCGGCTCATCGGGAGCGATTCGCTTTTCAAGGGCCGGTCGGCTAACCTCGGAAACCATTTTCGCGGTGTACGCACGAGGGCCGCGCCATCAAGGCCACCATCGGACCCCACGGTCCCATCACCCCGGCCGCCGCGCGGGCGCGCGCCGCAGAGATCGTAACCCTCGCCAGGACCGGCCGTGACCTTGAGGGGAAGACGCCCCGCACCAGGTCGGGCGGGTTCACCATGGCGGAACTCGCCCGGCGCTTCCTCGACGAATATGCTCCCGGCCACCTGAAGCAGCGTAGCGCCAAGCTGTACCGCCAGATCATCGGGAAGCGC
>JAPOPM010000231.1 GCA_026712905.1 Deltaproteobacteria bacterium | reverse complement strand
TCAATAGGTTAGGAGTATTCTGATTTGAGCCGTAATCGATATGTAACCCCATTCAACCAATACTCAGTCCCCGCCAGCGCGCGTATGTCCTCAAGTCAGTTTGGTGCCTCGGAGAAAGTCACCGTAGCGCCCCGCCGGGCGGGGTCAATTGCCGGTTTCGTGTCCAGCTGATGCCGGAGAGTTCGACCGGGGGGACGGTCGGAAAATCCGCCTGTCAATTGAGGGCACCGATGCTGAGACTCGTTCTGAGCGCCAACAGCACCATAGTGAGGTGCAACGTGCCGCGTCAGACACGGTCGCACTCCCGTGCGCTCCGACTTCTCCCTTGGGGTTTACGCATGAACGAACGCTTTATGAAACATTCAGCAAGTCAACGCCAAGGCCAAGCTCACCCTGAACAAACGCACCGTAGACGCTCTCGAGCCCGAGGACAAGCCCTGGATCGCCTTGCACGGCAAGTTCACGGGGGTTGGCATCGTTGGACGACCTGTATGCGCTCGACGCGCCGCGGTTGATTCAGCCGCTCGCTGCCGGTATCGCAAGGAAACCGCGGAAGCGCGTACGCGACGGTTCAGACACCAAGGGTCTTGCGGACCTTCTCTTCGACTTTGCTTTCCACTCGCGTTTCGGCGAGGTGGTGGAAAAACCGCTCCGGGTCGACCTTGGTGTCTAACCCGGGCGTGCCGGGCAGTTCTATGTGCACAGAGCTCCCGTGGACAGTGAGTTTGTACTCGCCTTGCGTGAGGATGATTCGGGTGCGGACACAGTCCCATTTGAACGCATCGGCGAGTTCGATGGCGGCGGCGTTCTCTTTGGCGCCCCAGGTTCGGCCATCGCCGAAGAACTCCCGCAAAGGGCGGACTCTCGGTGGCGGGGTGCCGAGGTCAAGGTCCGTCCCGGCTATCCGATGGGCCATCTGCGCCATGCGGTGAGTAGCGGCGTGGTCCAGTCCCGGAACGGCTCGTAGCGGCAGGGGTAGACCCATCCAGCCTTCGCGTGCGCCGAACAGGATGGCGGCCGTCAGCCAGTCGGGCTCGCGTAGTCGGTCGCTGCGGAATTCGAGCAGGTCCGCGCAACGGTTACGCAGGGAGAACAAGATCATGGCGCGCGCCAGAGACGTTTCGTGCCGGTCGAACAATTCGCCGGGCGTGGCGTCAACGAGTCCCCTGAGGGAGACGAGGGTCTCACGGAGTTTCTTGGCGCCCGCCTGCAAGCGCACATCAAGCTTCGGCGTCTCCTCATCGAGGTAGTCTAGCAATACGTCCTCTGCGCCTATGGCAGGACCGGCGTTCTTGTGGTCCAGCAGACGATCGACGGCGCCCCAGAGCAGGACGTCCTGGAAGGCGTTCTGCAAGCCGGCCGAAGTGGCGGATTCCGTTGCCGCATCCGGGGCCGGTGATGACGCGTTGCCGGCCCGCATCCACGCCCGGAGTCCGGCAGGAATGGATTCGTTCTCGGGCGGCTCCAAGTCGTCATCCGGGTCGAAAGCGGTGCGGCATGCCGCGACCGAGAGGTCGCCCTGGTGGGCGAAGTGGAGCAGCATCGCCATGATGCCGCCGGCGGCCAGGGGCGCTTGCAGCGGAGCCGCCCGCTCTGCGGGCCCCTGTGCTGGCGGCCACGGCTCGTCCGATGGCTTTGCGAATACGGTCTTCACCGTCTTGCGCTTGAAGTCCTGCAACGGCACGTTGGCGAAATCCAGCGCCGCTGTCTCGACGGCTCGTTTGTCCTCGGGCGATGGGAAGACGATGCGCCTTATCCGGGAGGTCGGCAGCGGCGCCGGGATCAGAAGTACGCTTTCGCTGCCGTCCAGTTGATCGGGGAACCGCAACTCGCGCGTGCCTTCCGTCCCGAGGGCAGCGATCGTCCCGGACAAGCCGGTCAACTCGAACTCGACGCCCACCAGCCTGAGATGCTCGGCTTCGCTGGTGGACAGGCTGACCGCATCGGCGGGTAGCCGCTTGCCCAGGAACAACGGAATCCAACCTGGGCAGCAGGCCAGGGTGTCCTGATAGTACTTGCCTCCGAATCCGGGCGGCGGCATCACCATGCCTGCCGCAAGCATGTACAGCAGGTTGAGGTGGTTGGTGAGAAGGAGTCCCAAGGCCGGCGTATTCGCCGAAGACTGCGGTTGTTTCCGGTTTACCGATTCAGGCAATTTTCCCTCGTCAGTTCGCTCGCCAAACAGTTCCATGTCCCGGTTCGCCATCTACAACTCCTCACGCTGCAGGATGCTGCGGTCCGTCGGCAGGATTTTCTCAATGGGATGTTCGCACTTTTTCATGAACAGGAACACGCGCTCTTTGGCCCGCGCTACCATAACGTAGAACAGGCGCTTGGCAGCGTCTGGATCCCTCGGATTGAATAAGTGCTCGTCGATGTCGGCAAGAATTACCGTATCGAACTCAAGACCCTTGCAGGCTTGCGCGTTGATGAGCAGGATTCCGCCCTCTCCGAAGACGACGTCGGGACGGTGGTCGCCGTGGAAAGTTTCTATGGTGGGTCTTGAGTTGTCCAGGGAAACATCTGCGGATTGGAGCGCCTCCAGGTATCGCTCCCTGACGCGGTTGTTCGGCGCGATGACGCCGATCAGTTGGCGTGGGTCGCGGTCCCACAGCCGCAGGATGCGCCGACCGACAGTGTCCAGGTGGTCGGGATGGTAGGAGCAGAGGCGAGGGACGGTACCTACCGAGGGCCCCGGTGAGGGAAGGTCCGGCGGAGGACTCGCGGGGTCGCCAGTGTAAAACTCTCGCGCCAACCGGGCGACGGGGTAGCGGTTGCGATAGTTCCAGGTGAGTTCCTTGACGTCTGGGGTATTCACGCCCAGACCGTTTTCGATGTCCTGCCGGCTACTGTTGTCGTCCGTGATCTGCTGATTCTGGTCTGCGGTCACGAAGAAGTTCTCGAAGCCGAGGTTGACGAGACTCTCGTAGAATTGCAGCGGCATGTCCTGGCCCTCGTCGATGACGAGGTACGGCCGGTCAATGGCGTGAGTGGAGTCAGGCAGGGATTGGAGGATCGTTTCGACGCCGTCCCAGTCGATAGCCCTGAAAGCGCCGTTCGATCGAGGCGGCAGCAGTGGAGCGGGCTTCCCCGTAGCTTTCCAGAACATTCTCTGGAACCACCCGATCCACGTCTCGCTCTTGAGACCTTCGCCGAAGAGCTGGCCGCTGGCGCGGTTGAGGAGGTGGTTGTAGACCAGAAACAGATAGTCGTCTCCATCCCGCTGGTGACGGCGGGTGCGGATCAGCGCCAGAACCGATTTGCCGGTGCCGGGCCCGCCGACGATCAGGTGTTGACCCGCCTTGGGCAAGGCGCGCGCAGCCTCCTGCTCTTTGCTGAGATCCTGTATGCCCGGCAGGTCGAATCTACGTTTCGCCATCAGTCGGGCGCCCCGGCGCGATCCAGAAACCCTGGCAACTCCACCGCACCCTTGATGAAGATGCGGTCCAGTAGAACGTTGCCGTACTGGCAGCTCGTCTCCGGCACCAGCGCGCAGGCATGGCAGGCGGCACGGTTCAGCAGATCCGGTCCGTGGCCTTCTTGCTCGGAACAGACCGGGTCCAGCGAACACCAGTCGGCATCCTCGAACGCACCGGTCAACAGGCGAAGAAACCGCTCGGGCCTCGCCAATTCCATCAGGCCTCCCAGGGAGCCTTCCTCGTCCGTCACCGCTACGTAGATCAGCACTCCCGCCATCGCATCCTTGCCGGTCTTGCAGTAGATGCGTTCCTTGAGCGAGGCCGCCGGATACCCGGCTTCTGCTTCGATACGACGGATCAGGACGTGAGCAAGGGTGTGGCACAGCAGGAAGCGCGGCGAGACCTCGACCTCCATGTGGCTGTCGCGGTGATGGTAGCGTTCGACGAAGGCGGCGGCGCGCTCGCTGATGGCGGTATTGCATTCCCAGCGTCGCAAGCATGTTTCGTCGAGGGTCAAGAACACGCCTTCCCCGTACAGTTCCAGGGCGGGCAGCCAGTCGCAATCCCCGGTGATGTCCGGTGGCGTCAGGTGTTCGCCGCCGGCGCGGCGGAAACCCATGAGCACCATGATCTCCTTCAACCTGTGCACGGCAACGAGGCGATCAACCACTGTCAACGGCCGGGCGCCGCCGACTGTCGACGGGGCCGCAAGCGCCTTCCAGGCAGATGTGTGATGCACAGTGACGAAATCCTCGTCTTCCTTCAGATCGGGTATCTCACCGGTCAGGGCCTTGTATTCGCTTGCCATCAAGTCGCCTTGGGTGACGGTCCGGCCGTAGAGGGGGTAGCCCTGGGCGATGTCCTTCAGGGCTTCCTCTATTTCCTCAACCGTGCAGTTGTACTCACTGGAGACGCGCCTGAGCGCGGTCTTGCGCGCCAGGGGCGTTTTCGCATTCCGAATCCTCTGCTGGTTTCGGGAATGGCTGTAAAGACGGTCCACGACCGTGCCGCGGCGGATGCGTGATTCCGGCGGGATGACCAGTGCCGTCCGATTCACGGGCGCGTGCACGCGGACGTCGTTGAGCTGCAGCAGCCAAGCCGGCTCGCCGTGATCGGGATCGACAGGAGGTTTGTGAACCCAGGGCTGTTGCCAGGTTGTGCGCGGGAACGGGTGCCGTTGATGAATGTCGCCGCGCGAACGGCAACGAGTGCAGACCACTTGGCGACCAGCCTGTTCAACAAGTCTCAGGTAGGGTTTCCCCCGGTCCGGTTTGCATTGATGTTGGTTCGGATTACGGTCGTCGGCGTGCGCGAGGATGTGCCAGGGAACGTCCGCGAGGAAGCCTTGCTGGTGGACCAGAACCCAGGGCACCTGCTCCAACCTGCCGCCGCACGGCCGGTCCTCGGGACCTTGTCCCTGGCAACGATCAGCGTCGTCCTGCTGGCCGCGCCAAGGCGCCCGGTGCAGCAGGCCGCATTGCAGGCAGCGCGTCCAGAGCGGGAAGCGGCGAACCGGGATCCAGCCGGACTTTCGCCCGTCGTCGAGATCTCGCGCGACGGGAGGAGTACAGAGCGGTTTGTCGATGCCCAGGACGTTGCGGACTTGATCCACATAGCGGATCTGCCTTTTCAGCGGATCGTCGCCGGGTCTGTCCCAGTCGCGAATATCTGGTACGACCATCAGATGGTTCGAATCGCGCACGATGGCGCCCACCGAACAGTGGCGCAGGAGGTGCGAAAGGCGCACGGGGACATATTGTTCCTGCACGGACGGCCGGTTTGCCGGAACTCTTCTACTCTTCAAGTTTCAGCGCTCCCGAGCTTTCCACGTTGCGCATGGAATGCAGCGTCCGCCAAAGGCCAGGACGCACTTCGTCGTGGCCGCGAAGCAGCCGGGCCTCGTTCTTTACGTTGTCCTTCGCTTGGTAGCTGAGCTGCACTTTGTCCCTCCTGCATCGCGACGCTTCCTCCTGCCATTCGTCGACGAGGCGGTCGACGTGCGTGGAGATGTCCACGGCCTGTCCAGATTCCGCCGCCCGTTCACACCGTTGCTTCAAAGCGGCGACAACGGCCTGCACGGCCTCCGAAGCGCCGTCGAATGCGCCCGCCGACTTGTTTCCGCTGAGACGGTCGCAACCGTGCCTAACCGCGCTCACCAGGGCAGCATGCAACGCGCGAGACCGCACTTGATGGGTAAAGGGAGTGACGCTGCCTGGCTCCACAAAGCGGTAGAAGGATTCGTGGTAAGGGCGAAAGCTCTCGTAGTGTGAGAGGCTCCGGGCCTGATGCCGGTAGTAGTTGGCAAATACCAGGCCGGGAACCTCGCCGCGGCCAACGCGGCTGGTGGCCTGAATGTATTCCGCGGTGGTGAGCGGCTGGCCATTGACGACCATCAGCGCAAGACGCGGGACGTCGAGTCCGACAGACACCATGTTGGTCGCCAGCACGGCATCGAGACAGCCAGCGCTTCCTCGTTCCGCCGCCAAACGCTGGAAGGTCTCGGCAATTTCCTGCGCGGTTTGCATGCTCGTCAATTGCGCGATCCGTGCGGTCTGGAACCTGTCGGAGCCGATGCCGTGCCCGGCGGGAGGGCTGCCTTCTTCGGCCGCGCCGGATCGCCTTCCTAGCGAAAGCTCGCTGGAGAGCCGGTCCCCAAAGTCCCGTACATGGGTCACGAACGCGTTGTGGCTGTCACCGACACCCTTGAGGCTGCTGTGATAGATCACCTGTGTCCACCAGGCTTCGAGCAGCTCGTCCCGATCCTGCTCACGGTCGAAAACCCGCTGAGGCCCTGCCAGCAGCGCCGCGGCTAGGGGCGCCAGGCAATGCTGCTGATCGAGCATGGGAGCCAGATACCCCACGTAGAGCCGCCCGGGACGCGCGTCGTCCGTGCGGGCGAAGTAGGAGTCGTCACACGACAGACCCGGCGGGGGGAAAACCGCCAGATCCCGTGCATACAGCCTCGGCACCTGTTCCTTCGCCATGCGGATGGTCGCAGTGGAGGCGATGTACTTGGGACGCGCTCCACGCCGAACGAAAAGCGTGTCGAAACCCGCTTCGTACAGCCCGGCCACCGAACCCAGAGGTCCCGTGATGAGGTGCAACTCGTCCTGAATTACAAGCTCCGGCGGGCGCCGGCCCTGGCCTGCGCCGAAGAAAGCGCTGGTTCGTGTCTCCCAAGCGACCCGTGCGAACTTGTCGACGGTGCTGATCAACAGCGACGGCGGCGCCCGATAGAGTGCATCGTCCACCACGTTGCAAGGCAGCGGTCGGCCGTCTTTGCCGAACGCGCACTCACCGTTGACGCAACGGAAGTGAAAGCTGCTTGAGGTGGCGTCGTAGTTGGAGACGTCGAACGGCGCGCGGCACCAGGGGCATTGATCCAACAGCAAGGCGTGGCGGGCCGTCGCCCCGCCCGCGTCTATCTCGACAACGCTCGCTTCGGCCTCCTGGAATGTGTTGGGAGTGCTTGCGCCGCCGACCCAGATGCCGGCGGTAATGGGTTCATCGCCGAGTGACGGATCCTCCCTGCGAATCAGTTCCAATGCGCAGATGATACGCGCCGCACGCTCGAACTGCTGTCGGGTCAACAGTCGTAGCGTGTAGCGCATGAGCGCCACTGTGCCGCCGCCCGTGTCCGGGTACTTCAATCGCCGCCACACGATGAGGAAAGCCACAAGGCCGAGATAGGCCTCGGTCTTGCCGCCGCCCGTGGGGAACCAGATCAGGTCCAGCACATCGCGGAAGTCGTCCACCTCCCGGATCGTGGACTCCATGACCGTCAAGAGAAACGCCAACTGGAACGGCCGCCAACGGAAGACACGGGCTTCGGTTTCGCTGCCGTCCTCGCCGGTTTGCCGCATCTGGTCCAACATCGCACGGTTCGCCAACTGGAAAGATCGAGCCGCAAGGGGATCCGAGCGGAGCAACTCGATGCACTGCCGCATGCGTTTCAGAGCTACGGCCATTCTGTCGCAGATGCGCCGCGCCGCAGCCTGTTCATGGACGTTCGTCAGGTCATGGGCGCCGCGCCGCTGCTCATCGATCCAGCCGGCGTATCCCTCCACAAACCCTTCGAGCTCGTCATGCAGGGGCTCGCGGGCCAGCCGAGCCAACTCGAGAACCTTGCCGGCGTTGCCGGTATCGACCGTCATCATCGGCGCTTCGGCCGTCGGCATGAACTCCGACCAGATGCGCGGAGGGCGATGCGGGTCCGCATCCCAGTCCACCGCAGCGCCGTGGCCCACAGCATAGATGCGCCGGTCCTTGTACTGGAGTTCGAGTTCCTGTTCCTCTTCCGTCAGCAGACCCGGAACGACTCGGGGATACTCGACGACTTGGCCGGTTTCCACAACGCACTCGACACGGGCCTCAAACAGCGACTTCTCGATCCGTCCCTGCGCTCTTTCCGGGCCGTCACCCAGCCGTTGCCGATTGAACAGAGTGACCGTGAGGATGACGCCATCCTGATGCGGCCGCGCGCGAACGTCGATGCCGGCACGATCTTCCCAGATCGATCCGTTCGGCGCACCGCATGGCGACCAATCCAGGACCTGTTGCCCGAGTTCGGTTCTTTCGTATTCCTTGGAGCGGAACCGGCCCTTCTCGTCCCGGTCTCCGGTGGGCCTGTAGACCGCTGCCGACGCGACAATGGAGAGGCGCACGGCGCCCTGAACGAAGAAGGAAAATCCTACGGACGACGGCGGCACGTAGCGCCGTTTACGCACGGGCTGGGCAAGGGGCCGGCCTTCCGATTCATCACCGGTTCCTGTGGACCCTTCTTCTTCCTCATCTTCAAGAGGAGCCGAATCGGCATTGCCCCCGGACGCAGCGGGATCGATGCCGGACGGAACATCAAGTTCGACGGGATACAGCACACCCGTCGGGTATCGATCCAGCGGTGAAATACCGATGAGACTATCCTTGCTGGCGGGACCGATGAGCTGTTGACGCAGCCAGTCAACGAGCCTCGTTCTGGCCTCGGTGTACTCCATGGGCCGGGTAGGAGGGGTCGTCACCGAGCCCCTCCCCCCACAGATCCGAGCGTGCGCGATTGACGCACTCGGTTCCTCATCTGACAGGTTCGCTCATTAAACGTTGCCATGAGCGCGTGAACGTGACGTACGGCAGAGGAT
>JAPOPM010000230.1 GCA_026712905.1 Deltaproteobacteria bacterium | reverse complement strand
GTCGCCCTCATGAACCAATTTGTGCTGCTTACTGCGATTCGACAGGCGTACCCTCATGGACTTCCTCAAGGAGTAGATGAGGTGTGGTTCGCCGACACCTGCATACCGGAAGAACCACATTTTTATGACTTCACTGTGGAGTTCGCTTCGGCACCCCTATGAGGCGAAACCGACAGGCGAATCGGAGTGGGTTGAATCGTGGGATGGCTCGAAGAAAAATCTAGCTAAATGTCGTTAAAACAACAAGTTATAGACTATATTCGATTCCCCTCGCCTCCACCAATCATTTTCCACGGCTGTTGTTGTCCAACTCAACAGCTTCACAAGCCAGTACCGTACCGACACAGCCCTGTTTCGTCCCGCAACGGGCGTCGGGCTGGGCAGTGCCGAACCAATCTCCGTTCCGTTTACTGGATGACTGAGTAAGATTACTCATGGTGTTGAGTATTCTGTCGTATACGAGCTACGTGCAGCCCGCTTGTGCGTATTGGTGCGTGGCGTCCATGTCCACCCTCACCCGTGCCCCGGTATCCCTTCGTACGCGCGCTCGCCCCAGACATCCTTCACTCGGCTGTTGCGGCCGCAACTGAAGCGGTAGTAGCGATAGCGCACCGGGTTCTTCTTGTAATAGTCCTGGTGGTAGTCTTCCGCGGCGAAGAACGGACCGGCGGGAAGGATCGGGGTGACGATGGGCCGGTCGAGCTGTTTCTGCGCGGCGGCCTTGGACGCCTCGGCCAGGCGGCGTTCCTCATCGTTCGCGACGAAGACGGCGGTCTCGTAGGACTGGCCGCGGTCGCAGAACTGGCCGCCGTCGTCGGTGGGATCCACCGAGTGCCAGAAGACGGTCAGGAGCGCGTCGTAGCTGACCTTGGCCGGGTCGTAGGTGATCTCCACCACCTCGTAGTGGCCCGTGCCGCCGCGCGTGACCTGCCGGTAGGTGGGGTCGGCGGTCTTGCCGCCGCTGTAGCCGGAGACGGTCGAGACCACGCCGGGTACCTTGTCGAAGTCCGACTCGACACACCAGAAGCAGCCGCCGGCGAAGACGGCCTTTTGGAGTTGTTGGGCGCCGGCGGCGTGGGCGAGGAGCAGGAACGCCACGGCGACGGTGAGCATGGTTCTTTTCATTTTTTGCCTCCATTTTTACCTAACCAGAATGAAGAGGCGGCCTCAAGGGGGAGGTAGTCTTGAATTCCGTCCCGATCCTTCATATTGTCTGGCAGTCGTCGGCCCGGCGGCCGGCGAGCAAGGGGGTACCAACCGAGGGAGCGATGCGATGGGACAACTGGAAGAGAAGATCGGTGCGAATTTCCTGAGGTTCCTGGCAGCCAAGCAGCGGCTGACGGTCCTGGACGGGAAAGCCAAGAAGATGATCGCGGACCTGAACATGGCGATCCAGGTCTTGAGCGGCAAGGAGACCGGGCACATGGACGACAACGGCATCTACCACATCCATACGCGCGCGAAGAGTGGAGTGCCGCACCGGCAACTGATGTTGCCCACCATCGAGGAACTGGCCAAGGTGGTTCAGTACAAGACGAATGCCAAGGAGGAAGTGGAGGCCTTGAACAAGGAATTCAAGGACCTGGAAACGCGTTTGTGAGGTTTCAGATCAGCGACCGCGACTGACAGCCGTCGACGTTGATGCACGCGCCCGAGATCCAGTTGGCGCGTTCCGATGCAAGAAAGACCACCACATCCGCCACTTCCTCGGGCTTTCCGAAACGGCCCGCGGGCAGCTCCCGTTCCACGAACGCGGCGATCTCCACGGGCTGCTCGCGCCGCCGCCGCTCCCAGGAGCCGCCGGGGAACAGGATGGATCCCGGCGCCACGCTGTTGACGCGCACTCCGTCGGAAGCCAGTTCCCGCGCCATTTCCTTGGACAGGCTGATCATCGCGGCCTTGGCCGCATTGTAGGTCATGGGGCCGCCCCACTCGCGGCCGTAGATGGACGCGATGTTGATGACGCAGCCCCGCTTGCGCTCGCGCATGGACGGCACCACCAAACGACACAGGTCGAGAGCCGAGAAGAAGTTGAGGTCGAAACCGCGCTGCCAGTCTTCGCCGGACGCGGACAGGTTGCCGCCCGGACGCGAGCCGCCGACGTTGTTGATCAGGATGTCGACGTCCTGAAAGCGCTCCCGAGTCTCGGCGAACCAGGCACGCGCCGCCGCCTCGTCGGTGACGTCCAGCGTCGAGGCGAGCACCTCCGCGCCGTCTTCACGCAGCTCCCGGACGGTCTCTTCGAGGTCCGCGCTCCCCCGCGCACACACGCTCAGCCGGCAGCCCTCGGCGGCGAGGCCCCTCGCGATGTCCTTGCCGATGCCCCGGCTGGCGCCGGTGATCATGGCTGCCTTGCCTGTCAGCCCGAGATCCATCCGTGCTCCTTACTTGTTTCGCCGTCACGGCAGCGCATGGGAGGCGTCCCCTTTCGCGGGCTTGCGGAAGCCCATCCAGCTCCACTGGTCCGGGTGGCGTCGCACCATGTCTTCGATTGCCTGAACGAACAGACGCGCGTTGGTTCGTAGATCCGCTTCCCGGTCGCCGGTATTCACGAAGCGGATTTCGGGTTTGACGTGAAGCGTGAGGCGGTTGTCGCGGCCGCGTACCATGAAGAGCGGCACGACCGCGGCCCCCGTGCGCTGGGCGATGGTAACGGGACCCTTGGGAGCGGGTGCGCGGTGTCCCAGGAAGTCCACTTCGACTCCGGCGGTCCTGAACTCGTCCGGCAGCACCAGGACGATCCCGTTGCGGCGCAGTGCCTGGATGATCCGCGGCACCGACTCGCGCCGAGGACGGGCGGGGATGACCTTGGCCCCGGTGCGCGTGACGTACTCGTGTTGCAGCGCGGCGAATCGCTCTTCCTGCGCGAGCTTGAGGACCACGCTGAAGTCGTATCCCTGGGCCGCGAGCCGCGGCCCGATCATGGGGAAATTGCCGAAATGGGCGCTCAACGCGAGGACGCCCTTGTTGCGCGCGAGCGCCGCGCGCAGGTGCTCCTCGCCGTTGATCTCGATGCGCGAGCAAATCTCTTCGCCGGTCATGTGGAGCGTGGCGAACGCTTCCAGGAAGCTCTGGGCGAAGTTGCGCCACGCCCGGTGCACCACGGTGCGGCGCTCCGCCTCGGTGGGCAATTCCTCGGCCATGGTCTGCGCCAGGGTGTCACGCATGCGCTTCCGGTAGCGCCACAGGAGCACGCGGCTCACCCGCTCCGCCATTCCGGCAACGTACGGCGTCGCCCACCCGGGCAGCCACCGCAGGCTGCCGACGAAAGCGCGCAGCAGGTACTCTCCGCCGCGGTAGCGGGCACGGTACAGCAGGCCCTTGCGTGCACCTTGTCTCATGTCTTGCCTGCGGTCCTGGGTTACGTCACCCCGGGCTTGACCCAGTTCGTCCTCGCGTGGTGCGCGCCACTGGGGGGCGACCGCAGGTCGCCCCTACAAGTCATCGCGCCTTGCCGACGACAAAACTGCCCTCGCGGATTCATCAAGCTATTTGTGACGCTGGACACTACGAGGCGTGGCCCGGCTGGTCTTCCTTCGCGCCCACCCGGCCCAGCGCGGACAACCCCCGCAGCCGGCCGATGATGCCCGGGATCTTGTCCGCCGCGAACGCCACTTCCTCCGGCGTGTTGTAGCGGCTGAGACTGAACCGGACGGCTCCCTGGAGCCAGCGCGGCGGCACCTTCATGGCGCGCAGCACGTGAGAGGGTTCCACCGAGCCCGCGGTGCAGGCGGAGCCCGTGGAGGCGCAGATGCCGAACTCGTCCAGCAGCACCAGGATCGATTCGCCCTCCAGGTATTCGAAGGCGATGTTGAGCGTGTTGGGCAGGCGCTCCGCCCGGCCGCCGTTGATCCGCGCGCCCGGACAAGCGACCAGGAGCGCGCGCTCCAATTGGTCGCGCAGGGCGGTCAACTGCTCGCGTTCGGCGGGAATGTCCCGGGCCGTGAGCTTCGCGGCCTCGCCCATGGCCACGATGCCGGCCACGTTCTCGGTGCCGGCGCGCCGGTTGCGCTCCTGGTGGCCGCCGATGATGAACGGCCGCAGCGCGATGCCCCGGCGCACGTACAGGGCGCCCACGCCCTTGGGGCCGTGGAACTTGTGGGCCGAGATGGTCAGCAGGTCGATGGGGCTGTTCTTCACGTCGAGGGCGATCTTGCCCGGCACCTGCACCGCGTCCACGTGGAAGGGAATGCCCCTGGCCTTGACGATCTCGCCGGCTTCCTGCACCGGAAAGACCACCCCGGTCTCGTTGTTGGCGTACATGATGGAGACCAGGGCCGTGTCGTCCGCGAGGGAGTCGCGCAACTCGTCCAGGTCCAGCCGGCCCTCTTCGTCCACCCCGAGCCAGGTGACCCGGTAGCCCTTTTTCTCCAGGTGTTGGCCCAGGCCGTGGATCGCGGGGTGCTCCACCGCGGTGGTGACGAAGTGGCGCTTGTCCGGCGCGCCCTCCAGAATGCCGCGGATGGCGGTGCTGTCCCCCTCCGAGCCGCAACTGGTGAACATCACCTCCACTTCGTCGCCGGCCCCCAGCAGCCCCGCCACCTGTTTCCGCGCGCGGTCGAGGGCGCGGCCCACCCGGGTGCCGAAGCTGTGAATGCTGGACGGGTTGCCGTAGAGCTCCGTGAGGTACGGCGCCATGGCCTCGTACACCGGCGGGGCCACGCACGTGGTCGCGTTGTTGTCGAAGTAGATGACGTCGGCCATCGCGCTCACACCACGAACGAGGCGCCGCACCCGCAACTGCGTTTCACGTTGGGGTTCTGGAACACGAAGGCCGCCTCCATCAGGGTTTCCTTGTAGTCCAGCTCGGTGCCTCCCAGGTAGAGCAGGCTCTTGAGGTCCACGATCACCTTGGCGCCCTCGTGCTCGAAGATGCGGTCCATGGGCTTGGGATCGTCGAGATCCATCTTGTATTGCAGCCCGGAGCAGCCCCCGCCCACGACTTTCAGGCGCAGGCCGGTGCAGTCGCGCTCGTCCTGTTCGAGCAGCTCCTTGATGCGGCTGGCCGCGCTCCCCGTGATCTGGACTTCTGTGGCCATTGCGTGTTCCCGTGCGCCGTGGGTATGCCGCCCCTTGGGCGGGCACGGCCTGGCGCGTTATTTCCCGGCGGCCGCCCGCGCCGGCCTGGCCGCCGCGGTCCGCTTGGCGTAGGCCGGCGAGAGCCCGCGCAAGCGGTTGACTTCTTCCTCCACCCGATCCAGCACGTAGTCCACCTCTGCCTCGGTGTTGAACCGCCCCAGGCCGAAACGGATGGAGCCGTGGGCGAGGTCCTCGCGCACTCCCATGGCCTTGAGCACGTGGGAGGGTTCCAACGCGGCCGAGGTGCAGGTGGACCCGGAGGAGACCGCCACGTCGTTGAGGCCCATGATCAGGGACTCGCCTTCCACGTATCCGAAGGCCACGTTGAGGTTGCCGCACAGGCGTTCCGTGGGATGCCCATTGAGTTGCAGCTCGTCCAGGCGCGAGAACAGCCCCGCCTGAAGCCGGTCCCGCAGATCGGTGATGTGCGGCAGCTCCTGGGCCATCTCCTCGCGCGCGATCGCGCACGCCTTGCCGAACCCGACGATGCCGGGCACGTTGAGCGTGCCCGAACGCATGCCCCCTTCGTGCCCGCCGCCGTGGATGGTGGGGCTGAGGCGCACCATCGGCTTCCGTGCGCTGACGTAGAGCGCGCCGATCCCCTTGGGGCCGTGCAGCTTGTGGGCGGTCATGGAAAGCAGATGTATCCCCGACGCTCCCACGTCGATGGGCATCTTGCCCACCGCCTGGGTGGCGTCGGAGTGGAACAGGATGCCGTGCTCCGCGGCGATCCGGCCGATTTCTTCCAGCGGCTGGATGGTCCCCACCTCGTTGTTGGCCGCCATGATGGATATGAGCAGGGTCTTGTCCTCGATGGCCGCGCGCAGCTTGTCGAGGTTCACCGTGCCGCGCGCGTCCACCGGCAGGTAGGTGACGCGGAAGCCGCGGCGTTC
Organism: Deltaproteobacteria bacterium; assembly: GCA_026712905.1. NCBI lineage: Bacteria > Pseudomonadati > Myxococcota > Myxococcia > Deltaproteobacteria bacterium. Next base: position 24,795 of record JAPOPM010000230.1, on the reverse strand, counting down.
CAGGAACTTGCACGAATCCAGCACCGCCTTGTGTTCGGCCGCGCAGGTAATGACGTGGTCGCCCCGGTCGCGGTGCATCTCCGCCACCCCCTGGATGGCGAGGTTGTCCGACTCGGTGGCGCCGCTGGTGAAGACGATCTCCTTGGGCGCGGCGCCGATCAGCGCGGCCACGTTCTTGCGCGCCTCGTACACCGCCGCGTCCGCTTCCCAGCCGAACGCGTGCTTGCTGGCCGAGTTGCCGAAGCACTCCGTGAAAAACGGCAGCATCGTCTCCACCACCCGCGGATCCACGGGCGTCGTTGCATGATTGTCGAAGTAAACAGGCAGCTTCACGAAAACACCTCCACAACCTATCCATTTAGGCTGCTGGCTCGGTGATTGTCAAGAAAGAGGCGGGCTGGCTCCTCGATGTGGCACGGCTGGTCGCGCTAGGCGCGGGCCGAGCGGTCGGCATCCTGGAACTCCCGCAGGCATTGTCCGGTCGCGGACTCGGCCACCCGCATGACCTCCTCGGGCGTTCCCGCCGCCACCACGTGGCCGCCGTTCTCGCCCCCCTCGGGTCCCAGGTCCACGACGTAGTCGGCGCAGCGCAGGAAATACGGGTTGTGCTCGATGGCGATGACCGTATGGCCGGCTTCCACCAGCCGGTCGAGGATCTCCACCAACCGGGTCACCTCCTCGAAGTGGAGGCCGGTGGTAGGCTCGTCGAAAAGGTAAAGGGCGTGGCCTCCGGGGCGCTTGCTCAGCTCTCGGGCGAGCTTCACCCGTTGCGCTTCGCCCCCCGAAAGCGTCGTGGCCGGCTGCCCCAGCCGAAGGTAGCCCAGCCCCACCTGCCACAGGGTCTCCAGACGCGCCCGAATCAGCGGCACGTTGCCCAGAAGCTCCAGGGCTTCGGTGACGGTGAGGTCGAGCACGTCCGCGATGCTGGCTCCCTTGTAACGGATCTCCAGTGTTTCCCGATTGTACCGGCGTCCGCCGCAGACGTCGCAGGTCACCGATACGTCGGGAAGGAACTGCATCTCGATGTCCACCGTGCCGGCGCCCTGGCAGGCTTCGCAGCGTCCGCCCGCGGCGTTGTAGGAGAAGCGCCCGGCGCCGTAGCCACGCAGCCGGGCCTCGGGCAGGCGCGCGAACAGGTTGCGCAGCGGGTCGAAGAGTCCGCCGTAGGTGGCGGGGGTGGAGCGGCTGCTGCGCCCGATGGAGGCCTGATCGACGTAGAGGATGCGGTCGAAGGCGTCGAGGCCGGAGACGGCGGCGGGGGGCGCTCCGGAAGGCCGCCGTGCCTCGTAGAGCGTGTCCACCACGAGACTGCTCTTGCCCGAACCGGACACGCCGGTGACGCACGTCATCGCCCCAACCGGAAGGTCCACGTCGATGTTCTTCAGATTGTGCCGGGTGGCGTTTCTGATCGAGATCGTGCCGGTGCCGGTCCTGCGCCGTGGGGCGGGCGGTGCCCCCGCTCCGGCCAAATACGGCCCTGTCCGGGACGCGGGGTCCGCGCGAATCTCTTCCGCCGACCCGGTGGCGAGCACCTCTCCTCCCTCGACCCCTGCGCCCGGCCCCATGTCGATGACGTGGTCCGCGGCCAGGATCACGTCCCGGTCGTGCTCCACCACCAGCACCGTGTTGCCCGCGGCCTTGAGCTCCCGCAGGATTGCGAGGAGCCGCGCGGTGTCCCGAGGGTGGAGTCCGACGGTGGGTTCGTCGAGCACGTAGATCACGCCCGACAGGCGCGCGCCTATGTGGGCGGCGAGCCGGATCCTCTGGCACTCGCCTCCCGACAGGCTGCCGGACGCGCGCGCCAGGGTCACGTAGCCCAACTCCAGCCGCAGCAGCGCCTCCGTGCGCTCGCGGACCTCCCGGAGGACGTTTCCCGCTACCGCGGACTCGCGCCCGTCCAGGGTCAGTTCTTGGATAAAGCGGTGTAACTCCTTCAGCGGCAACGCCGAAACCTCTGCGATGTTTAATTCGCCGATGGTCACCAACAGGCTCTCCGGCCGCAGGCGGGTCCCGTGGCACTCGGTACAAGGAGCTTGACCGGCGTCCGCGGAAGCGGCGTCGTCCTTGCGGACCCGCCCGCGCGCCTGCACGCCGAGTCCGTGACAGAGCGTACAGGCCCCGTGAGGGCTGTTGAACGAGAAGAGCTGCGGCACCGTTTCCGGGAAGGGCGTTCCGCATTCCAGACACGCGGCGCGTTGGGTGTAGCGACACGACTCCGCGCCGGAGTCATCGCGCACTTCGATGGCTACGACCCCATCGCCGTGCTCCAGGGCGACTTCCAGCGAGTCCGCCAGCCGCTTGGCGATGCCCTCACGGGCCACCAGCCGGTCCACCACCAACTCGGCCCGCCCCGGCAGCGCCGAGTCATCCGCCTCGGCCACCTCCGCCAACTCCGCGACCGCGCCGCCCAGCTTGACCCGCACGAATCCCGCGCGCATCACCCGTCCGATCTCGCGCCGGAACTCGTTCGGGCTGTCGCAGCGCAAGGGAGCCAGCACCTCGATGCGGGTGCCGGGCGGCCGCTCCAGAACCGCGTCCACCATCTGCTGCACCGTGTGCACGATGATCGCCTTGCCGCAACGCAGGCAGTGGGGGCGTCCTACGTGCGTGAACAACAGCCGCAGATGGTCGTGGATCTCGGTCAGCGTCCCCACCGTGGAACGGGGGTTCTCGTGGAAGCGCCGTTGCGGTACCGCGATGGCCGGCGAAAGCCCGCGGATGGAATCCACGTCCGCCCGCGCCAGTGGGTTGAGGAGCTGGCGCGCGTAGGTGGACAGCGACTGCATGTAGTGCCGCTGCCCCTCCGCGTACACGGTGTCGAAGGCCAGCGAAGACTTCCCGGAGCCGGAAACCCCGGTGATCACGACAAGCTTACCGCGTGGGATCTCGACGTGGACGTTCTTGAGATTGTGGACGCGCGCGCCCTCGATGACGATGTTCATGACAGCCGCTTGTTCCGTGAACCGTACGGGGCCGGCAACACGCGCTGAGCGTAGCGAAGCGAAGTCGAAGGGCCGGCACGGGGTGTTTCAACAGCCAACCAGACACCACATCAAGGTCCGGGCCGCGATGTCCGCCGCGCCAGTTCCGCCGCCAGCAGAATGGCCTGCTTCATGCTGCGGCTGTCCGCGACGCCCTTGCCGGCGATGTCGTACGCGGTGCCGTGGTCCACGGAGGTCCGGATCAGAGGCAGGCCCAGGGTGAGGTTGACGCCGTCGGTGAAGTGCAGCAGCTTGAACGGGCCGAGCCCCTGGTCATGGTACATGCACACGACCGCGTCGAACTCCCCTTGCGCGGCCCGGTGAAAGAGACTGTCGGCGGGGATCGGACCCGACACGTCCATGCCGCGGGTGGCGCAATCGCGCACCGCCGGCCTGATCACACGCCGTTCCTCCTGACCGAACATGCCGTCTTCGCCCCCGTGGGGATTCACCGCGGCCACCGCCACCCGCGGCTCGGCTACGCCGAACCATTCCCGTAGCGCCCGATGGGTCAGTTCGACAGTGGTCCGCACCCGTGCGCGCGTCAGCGCCGCGGCCACCTCCGTCAGCGGCAGGTGCACCGTTGCCAGGACCACCTTGAGGCGTGCCCCGTGGAGCATCATGCGCACTTCGCGAGTGCGGGCGAGGTCCGCGAGAAGCTCGGTGTGCCCGGGGTAGAGGTGGCCGGCGTCGTTCAGCGCCTTCTTGCTGATGGGCGCCGTGGCCATGGCGTCGGCGGCGCCCTCCTTGATGAGGTCTACTGCTCGAAGGATGTAGCGGTACGCGGCTTCGCCGCCGGCCCGACTGGACCGGCCCGGCCGGATCCGGCCGGGCTTCAGACCGGGGAGGGCCTCCACCACCACGGGCGCGCCGGCGGCCGTTGGTTCATCCGACTTCCGAACCGGCCACCGCGGGGCATGGGCCTGTTGGAGCAACAAGGGGTCGCCCACGAGCACCACCCGGCAGGCGCGACGGACCGCGGCATCGCGGGCCGCCTTGACGGCCACTTCGGGGCCGATGCCCGCGGGATCGCCCATGGTCACGGCCACTACCGGTCTGGATATGGCCACGAGAGGTAGTCCTGGTAATGGACGGACGCAACCCCTAAGGGTTGGTGCCCGAGGTGGGGGGCGTCGGCGCCACCCCTTCGATGGGCTCGCTGAGCGGCACGTCCTCATCGTCCCCCGCTTCGGTGGTGAACAGCGGGATGCCGAACAGCTTGACTCTCTTGCGGTCGCTTACGCCCGAAGGGTCGGGGATGGACTCCTCGTCGTAGATGTAGGTCAGCGGGTTGACGTAGTCCCAGAAGCCCTTTTCCCTTTCCGGTGGCGCGGTGGTGGCCATGAGGTTGCCGACGGTGCCGCGCTCGGCCTCCTGCGCCTCGAAGTCATACTCGGAGAGCTTGACTTCCACGCGGTGCTTCTTGCGCAGGTCCGTCTTGAGCCACTTGGCGAACCGTTCCCGGAGCGTCCTGGTGTAGAGTTCGTCGCGCACCTGCTCCGAAACCGCCTCGAAGCCGAGCCTCACGCCGCCCTGGCGATCCTCCGCCCTGACCAGATGGTAGCCCAGGTTGGTGCGCACGGGCGGGCTGACCGCGCCTTTCTGGAGGGCGGCGGCCGCCTTTGCCAGGGAATCGGGCAGGTCCTCGGCCTTGACCCAGCCGATGTCACCGCCGTCACTCGCGCCCGCGCCCTCGGAGTGGGTCCGCGCCAGCGCGGCGAAGTCGCCGCCGTCGAGAATCTCCTGGCGCAACGCTTCGGTGCGCGCCCGCACCGCCTGTTCCCCGTCGGCGGAAGCGCCTTCGCTCAGGCTCAGCATGAGGTGGCGGAGACGGAGCCTGAGTTCGGTGCGATACAGTTGCGGGTTGGCGTCGTAGTAGCGCTTCGCATCCTGCATCGTGACGTGGATCCGCTGGCGGACGTTGCGGCGGATCAGCTCGTCTCGCTCGATCTGGCCGCGCACCTCCTGGCGGTACCGCGCCCTGTCCTTCCCCTGACGCGCCAGCATGCTGGCGAACTGCGCGGGCGAAAGCTTGTTCTGCTCCCGCAGCGCCTTGATGTAGTTGTCGATGTCCTCCTCGCGCACGCGGATGCCCGTGCCCTTCACCTCCGCCTGGACCAACTCGTTGGTGATGAATTCCTCCAGCAATTCCTGTGGCACGCGGCCGGCCGTAAGTTCGTCGAGCCGGACGGACTGCGACAGACTCTCGCTGGCGAACTTGCGGAAGTCCGAGAAAGTGTGGGGCACGCCGTTGACGACCACGACGATCTTCTCGACGAGGTTCGCGGGAGCGGAGCCGGGGGACAGCGCGAAAAGGGCGAGCAGCGCGGCCGCGCACAGGCCCTTCCTACCAAGGCGTTCACGAGCGATCTTCATGACGGAACCAACATACATTCCTAGCAAATCGCGTGCAATAACTCGCACGTCTCATCGATGAGCCCGGGCCAGTCCGCATGGTCCGGGGTGTACGCCAGGCGTCCCTCGGGCGAGAACCGGAAGCCCCGGTGGTCCTCCTGCGCGAGCTTCAACAGGCGGTCGACGTTGAGGGTGGAGGTGGCGTGAAAGTTCAGCGACAGCCGGCCGTCCTGGTAGATGATCTGGGTCGCCAGGGCGCGGATCAGCGCACGCCGCAGCTCCATGACCCGGAACAGGTTCTCCACCACCTCGGGGTAGTGGCCGTAGCGGTCGCGGATCTCGTCCCGCAGCTCCCCCAGTTGCGCCGCGTCCTCCAGGTTGGCCAGTCGCTTGTAGAACAGCAGCCGCTGGTTGGCGCTGGGCATGTAGTCGTCGGGGAAGTAGGCGGGGATGCCCAGCCGGATCTCCGGCTCCACGCGGACCCGGCGCTCTTCGCCCTTCAGCTCGTGGATGGTCTCTTCCATCATCTGGGTGTAGAGCTCGAAGCCCACCGCGGCGATCTGGCCGGACTGCTCCCGGCCCAGCAGGTTGCCGGCGCCGCGGATCTCCAGGTCGTGGAGCGCCAGCTTGAAGCCGCTCCCCAGCTCGTCCAGTTCCTGCAGCGCCCGCAGCCGCTTCTCCGCGTCCTTGGTCACGGTGCCGCTGGCGGGTAGCAGCAGATAGGCGTAGGCGCGGCGCGACGACCGTCCCACCCGGCCGCGCAACTGGTAGAGCTGCGCCAGGCCGAAACGGTCGGCGCGGTTGATGAGGATGGTGTTGGCGTTGGGGTAGTCCAGGCCCGACTCGATGATGGCCGAGCACACCAGTACCTGGGCCTCGTTCTCGTGGAACCGGTCCATGCTCTTCTTCAACTCGGCCGGGGTCATTTGCCCGTGGGCGATGGTGACCCGGGCCTCGGGCACCAGGTCCATGATCTTCTGGCCCGTGCGCTGGATGCTCTCCACCCGGTTGTGCAGGAAGAACACCTGGCCCTCGCGGTTGATCTCCCGCAGGATGGCGTCACGGATGACGCCCTCGTCGTAGCGCGTCACGTAGGTGCGCACCGCGAGCCGGTTGGGCGGGGCGGTCTCGATGACGCTCAGATCGCGGATCCCCGACAGCGACATGTGCAGCGTGCGCGGGATCGGCGTGGCCGTGAGGCTCATGACGTCCACTGTGGCGCGGAGCTGCTTGAGCTTCTCCTTGTGACCGACGCCGAAGCGGTGTTCCTCGTCGATGACCACGAGCCCGAGGTTCTTGAAGGCCACGTCCTTCTGCAGCAGCCGGTGGGTGCCGATGACGATGTCGATGAGCCCGTTGGCAAGGTCCTTGAGCGACTCCTGCACGGTTTTGCCGGTGACGAAGCGGCTCAGGCTCTCCACCCGCACGGGGTAGGGCTCGAAGCGGGCGCGGAAGGTCTCCAGGTGTTGCTGGGTCAGGATCGTGGTGGGCGCCAGCACGGCCACCTGCCTGCCGTCCATCACCGCCGTGAAGGCCGCGCGCATGGCCACCTCGGTCTTGCCGTAGCCGACGTCGCCGCAGATGAGCCGGTCCATGGGCTTGCTCTGCGTCATGTCCTTCAGGGTGTCGGCGATGGCCTGTTCCTGGTCCGGCGTCTCGTCGTACTCGAACGCGGTCTCGAACTCCCGGTACGCCTGATCCGGCGGCGGAAAGTTGTGGCCGTCGTGAACCTCGCGCGCGGCGTAGACCCGCAGCAGTTCCTTGGCCATGGCCACGATGGATTTGCGCGTCCGCGCCTTGAGCTTGAGCCAGGAGGTCCCGCCCAGGCGGTCCAGCACCGGCGCGTCGCCGTCGGCGCCGATGAACTTCTGTACCAGGTTGATGCGGTCGATGGGCAGATAGAGGCGGTCGCCCCCCTGGTACTCCAGGTGCAGGAACTCTCCTTCCGTGCCCGCCACCTTGAGGTACTTGAGGCCGCGGTAGATGCCGATGCCCTGGTCCAGGTGCACCACCACGTCGTCCTGGCGCAGTTCGCTCAGGCTGGTGATGAAGTGGCCGGCGTTCTCGCGCTTGCGCACGGCCGGGTCGCGCTTCCGGCGCCCCCAGAGTTCTTCCAGGGTGACCAGGATCAGCCCCTCGTCGGGAAGACGTATCCCCTGGGTCAGGTCGCCCAGGAGGATCGCGGGGCCGTTGCGGGAGGTTTCCGCCACTTCCTGAAAGGGCCGCTCCGAGATGGGCAGGTCCACCTCGTAGTAGGCCAGCAGTTGCTGCAGGCGCCGCGCGTCCCCCGCATGCCTCGCGATGAACAGCACCCGCTGGCCGCGCCATTGCTCCAGGTGCTCCACCAGGGGCGCCAGCGATCGTTCCGCGCCCTGGGGCGCGGTCAGAGCCGTGTGCAGGTCGGTATTCGTATAGGAACGCACCGAGATCCCCGCCTCGGGATCCTCCGAGGCGGCGAGCGTGTCCAGGCTTTCGCTGTGGATCTGCCGGAACGCCGCGCCCTCCTGGCGCCAACCGTCCGGGTCCAGGTAGAGGGCTTCGGCGGGCGGGTGGAAGCGCTCGTCCGCCACGGCCTTGGCCGCGCGCTGGGCCACCAGCTTCTCGAACCGCTCCAGCTCCTCTTCCACCCGTGCCGCCTGGTCGCACCAGACGATGCCGCGCCGCGGCAGATGGTCCAGCAGCGACGGCAGCGGGCGGTCGTAGAAATAGGGGACGAGGAACTCCATCCCGGCGAAGCCGACGCCCTCGCGCACCGACTCCAGCAGCGCGCGCTTGTTCTTGCGCGTGAAGCCCAGCTCGTCCGCGCGCTCCTCGATGCGCAGCAGGGTGTCGCGGTTGGTGCCCGGCCCCGCGGTGAACTCCTTGATGGGCAGCAGCACCAGCTCCTCGTGGTACGAGCGCGAACGCTGGGTGCGTGGGTCGAACTCGCGGATGGACTCGATGCGGTCGTCGGCGAACTCCAGGCGCACCGGCCGCCCGTATCCCGGCGGGAACAGGTCGACGATGCCCCCGCGCACGCTGAAGTCGCCGCGCTCCTCCACCAGGGGGGCGCGCGCGAAGCCCAGGTTCGAGAGCTGCCACAGCAGGTGCTCCCGGTCCACTTCCTGTCCCTCGGCGAAACGCACGCTGTGAAAGCCGTCCCGCGGAACGACGCGCTGCATCACCGCCGCGGGCGTGGCTACCACCACCGGCGCGCGCTGCTGCGCCAGCCGGTGCAGCCCCTCCATGCGCGCGGCCATGTGATCGGGACTGGGTGAGAGGCTCTCGAACGGCAGGATGTCCCAGCCCGGGAAGAGATGCACGCGGCTGTCCAGAGGTTTGGCCTGATCCTCTTCGCCCAGGAAGAAGAGGAGGTCGCGGAACAGCGCCTCCGCTTCCTTCACGGTGGGCGACAGCACCAGCAGCGGTCCGTCGAGCTCCTGCGCCGCCAGAGAGACCGCGTAGGCCTTGGCACTCCCCTGGAGGCCGGAGATGCGCTTCTCGCCGCGCCATTCATGGCTCAGCAGTCGGGATATTTTGTCGTCGAGTGAAAGGGACGCCACCGGGCCGGTTACCTCGCGAGGGACGGAGAAGGAGTGTAGCCGAAGGGGGGCGGTAGCCGCAACGGGAACCGCCGCTTTGCCCATGCGTTCGTACTGAACGAGAAGACCACCTCCTGTTCCGGCGGTCTGCGGTCCGGACTCGCCGAGGCCAACGTTTCGCCTTCCTGGACTTCGCCGGGGAGGGTACGTTACATTGTCACACTCCACTCACGGCAACTCCCCACAAAAAGGACCCATCATGGCAAAGAGAAACCCGACGGCCGCGAGCGCGGCGCAGGCGATACCGGAGCGGGGCTATCCCGACCTTCACGAGCACCTCCAGCGGCTGGACGACGCCGGTCTGCTGATCCGGGTGGCGCGGGCGGTGGACAAGGACCAGGAAATGCACCCGCTGGTGCGCTGGCAGTTCCGCGGCGGCATCAAGGAGCGCGACCGCAAGGCGTTCCTGTTCGAGCAGCCCGTGGACGCCAAGGGCAAACGCTACGACATCCCGGTGGCCATCGGCGTGCTCGCGGCCAACCGGCGCATCTACCGCATCGGGCTCGGGTGCGACGAGGACGCCGACATCAACGCGCTGTGGGCCGAGGCCAAGACCAATCCGGTGGCGCCGGTGGAGATCCCGTCGTCGGCCGCGCCGGTGCACGAGGTGGTGTACGCGGGCGCACAGCTCAAGACCCGCGGCAAGGGCGTGGACGGCATCCCCGTTCCCATCTCCTCCCCGGGCTGGGACAACGCGCCGTACGTGAGCGCGGCCCATTTCATCTCCCGCGATCCGGACCACGGCGGGTACAACATCGGCACCTACCGGGCCATGATCAAGGCGCGCGACCGGGTCGGCTGCAACCCCTCCATCGAGCTGGGGCAGGGCATCTACCGGCACTGGGAGAAGTACCGGGAGCGGGGCGAGAAGATGCCGGTGGCGCTGTGCATTGGCGGCGTGCCGGCCATCTCCTACGTGGCGGCGCAGAAGCTCGCCTACGACCTCGACGAGTTCTCGGTGGCCGGGGGCCTGGTGAAGGCGCCCATCCGGGTGGTGGAGGCGCGCACGGTGCCGGTGATGGTGCCGGCGGACGCGGAGATCGTCATCGAGGGCTTCGTCTCCACCGAGTGGCTGGAACCCGAGGCGCCCTTCGGCGAGTCCCACGGCCACGTGAATCCCAAGGAGTACAACCCGTTCATGGAGGTCACCTGCATCACGCGCCGGCGCGATGCCGTCCTGTGCTCCATCATCAGCCAGGTGACGCCGTCCGAGTCCAGCGTCATCAAGAAAATGGCCTACGAGCCCATCTACCTGGAGCACCTGCGCGACGGCATCGGCGTCAAGAGCGTGGTGCGCGTGATGCTGCACGAGCCGCTCACCGCCACCCAGAAGCTCACGGTGATCCAGATGCGCAAGCCCAGTCCCGCCGAGGTGTGGCGCGCGCTCATGGGCGCGGTGGCGTTCCGCCCGTCCATGTCCAAGATCGTCATCGCGGTGGACGAGGACATCGATCCCGACAACCTCGACGCGGTGTTCTGGGCCATGGGCTACCGCTCCAAGCCGCACCGCGACGTGCAGATCATGCACGGCATGGACGTGGGCCACGCCCCCCGGCACGACGCGCGTGGCTCGGCCGGCGACTCGTGCCTCCTCTGGGACGCGACGCTCAAGGAGAAGCTCCCGCCCATCTCGCTCCCCACCCGGGAGTACATGGAGCGGGGCCGCAAGCTCTGGGAGGAGCTGGGGTTGCCCGAGCTGGAGCCCCAGTCGCCGTGGTTCGGCTACTCCCTCGGCGACTGGAACGAGGAGCTGGAGCAGGAGGCCGCGCTGGCCACCCGCGGCGAGTACTGGAAGACCGGCGCCAAGATCGCGCGCCAGCGCCGCTCCACCAAGGACATCCCGCCCAACACGTCGTTCTACGGCGAGGACGAGGACTGAGCGGAGGGATTCCCGCTTCCGCGGGAATGACCATTCGGGGGGTCGGTGCCCAGGAGTCTCGACTCGCCTTGGCGAGTCGGAATTCAGGGGTGGGGATAGGGGGCGGCCGACCAGTTCTCCGGCGCGTCCGAAAGGAACCATTGCCCATGGACTACAAGACGCTCAAGTGGGCCGTGCATGACAATCCGCTGCGGGCGGGCGAGCCGTGCATCGGCGTGATCACGCTCAACCGGCCGGAGCAGCTCAACGCGGTGGACCCGCTCATGCGGCTGGAGCTCGACGCCCTGTGCAACGAGATCGCGCGCAACTCCGTGCTCAAGGTGGTGATCCTGACTGGCGAGGGGCGCGGCTTCTGCGCCGGCGGGGATCTCACCTCGGAGGGCGCGGTGCTGGGCGCCTTCGAGGGGTCTAGCGGCATCGAGGGGCCTTACAAGGAGTTGGCGGAGTATTTCCTTAACGACCTGCGCCACCGGGTGCTGCAGAGCGCCATGCGCAAGCTGGAGGACCTGCCACAGCCCACCATCGCCGCGGTGAACGGGCCGGCGGTGGGCGTGGGGCTGGAGATGACCACGCTGTGCGACATGCGTCTCGCGTCGGAGCGGGCGCGCTTCGGCGAGGTGGCGGTGCCGGCGGGGTTCGTGCCCGAGAGCGGCGGCTCGCGCAACCTGCCCAAGCTCGTCGGCATCGGACGCGCCATGCGCCTGATCCTCACGGGCGAGATCATCGACGCCGCCGAAGCGCTGCGCATCGGGCTCGTGGACGAGGTCCTGCCGCACGAGGAGCTGATGGAGAAGGCCTTCGCCCTGGCCGGACGCATCGCCGCCAACCCCTACCTGTCGGTGCGCCACGCCAAGCGGTTGATGAAGATGTACTGGAACTGGAACCGCACCGACGAGGGCTACCGCGAGGAGCTGGAGTCGGTGCTCGAGATCACCCGCACCAAGGACTGCCAGGAAGGCATGCGCGCGTTCAGGGAGAAGCGTCCGCCGCGCTACACCTACCCTTATGACGCCGGGTGGCCGTTCCCCGAGAAGACGGGCAAGAAGGAATGACGCCCGGCCCGTCGGGTCGCGGACGTGTTGGACCCGACGGATGTCGGATGGTTCGAGGGACCGCGGAAACATGGGAAGACGGTGAGCGCGCCGGAGAGAACCGGCAACGCTGGAACGCGCGTCGGAAACCCGGAAAACATGAGCAACGCTGAATCCCCGGCCCCGTGGCCGGGCTATAGGGAGGTCCCGTCCAGGCTCAACCTCGCCCAGGAGGTGCTGGAGCGTCCTGTGGCGGCAGACCATACGGCGATGGTGTGGCCCGGCGGCTCGCTGAGCTACGGCGAGTTGCACGGCCGGGTACACGGCTTTGCCCGCGGGCTCCAGGCGTTGGGGGTTGGGCCGGGAGAACGGGTGCTCGTGCAGATGCCCAACTCGGCGGAGTTCGCCACGGCTTTCCTGGCCGCGGTGAAGCTCGGCGCCCTCCCGGTGGTGGTCAACTCGCTCCTGGGGATGCGCGAGGTTCGGGCCATCCTCGAGCAGACGAAGCCCCGGTTCGCCGTCATCGAGGGCTCCCGCGCGCAGGTGTTGCGCGAGCTTCGCGCGCCCATGGGGCTGGAGGCCGCGATCTGCGTCGGAGAGGCCGAGGGCAGCGAAGTCCCGTTCGACACCGTCGGCGGCGAAGCGCTGGACGACGATTCACAAAACAGTGTGGCCACGAGAGACACGTCCGCGCACGAGCCGGCCTTCATGGTGTGCACCTCCGGCACCACCGGCCGGCCCAAGTGCATCGTGCACGCGCACCGCTGGATCGTGGCGCTGGGGGATCTCAACCGCTATCGCCTTCCGCCCGAGCCGCAAGACGTGGTGCTGGCCACGGGCGAGTGGAGCTTCATCAGCGCCCTGGGCCACAACCTGCTCTTCCCGCTGCGCAACGGCGTCACCTGCGCGGTGCTGTCGGGCCGGGCCACGCCCGAGAACGTGCTGGAGCACGTGGCCGCCTTCCGCGTCACGCTGCTGCACTCGGTGGCCACGGTCTACCGCCGGATGCTGGCTACGGCGGGCATCGAGGAAGCGTACGACATCCACACCCTGCGGGGGGTGCACTCCACCGGCGAGGCGCTTCGCGAGGCCACGTATCGCCAGTGGAAAGCACGCTTCGGCTGCGAGATGTACGAGCACTACGGCGTATCCGAGTACCAGCTCGTGGTGGGACAGGGCGCGCGCCATCCGGTGAAGCCGGGCTCGGTGGGGGTGCCGGCGCCCGACGTGGGTATCGCCATCATCGACGAGGACGGCCGCCCGGTGAAGGGGGGCGCCGTGGGCAAAACGGTGATTTCCACCGAGGACCCGGGGTTGTTCCTGGAGTATTACGGCGATCCCGAGCGCACCGAAGCGGTTCGGCGCAACGGGGTCTACGACACCGGGGATCTGGCGTACCGGGACGCGGACGGCTACTACTTCATCGCCGGCCGCGACGACGACTGCTTCAAGACCCGCGGGCTCTTTCTGGTGCCCACCGAAGTGGAGAACGCGCTCCAGCGCCACCCCGCCGTGGCCGAAGCCGTGGTGGTCCCGGAGCCGGATGCCGAAATCGGCAATCGGGTGCTCGGCGTGGTGGTGGTGGCGGCGGAGGGGCAGGGGGCGTCCGCGACGTTGGCTGAGACCCTGCGGCAGAGTCTCAGGGAGGAGCTGGCCCATTACAAGGTGCCGTACCGCATCGCGTTCGCCGACGCGATTCCCAAGAGTCCGGTGGGCAAGATCCTGCGCAACGAGGTGGCGGCGCGAAGCTGGCCCTGAGCCTCGGCCACGCCCGCGCGGCCGGATTCGATACGCTCCCTTGCTCTAAAAGCTGTATCGCAGCGACAGCACGGCCTTCGTCTCGTCGACGTCCACAAGCCGTACGCCAGCCAGTGTCGCGGTGGCCTCGGCGTGGTTGATCCCCGCGTTCACCGACAGCCCGCGGGCCAGGTCGTACTGAACTCCCAAGGCGGCGGATATCTCTTCGTCGCCTTCGATTCGGCCGTAGTGCCCTTCCAGCGAAAGGCTCAGCATCCCGGCCTTGTGGCGAGCCCCTGCCGAAACGTACCAGCGATCAGCCGCGGAACCATTCGATGAAAAGCGCTGGTAGCCGACGCCGCCGTCGAACAGCGTGCTGCCGTAGATGAATTCGCCGACGGCGCCGACAGCGTTCGTGTCGAACTCGTCCGAGCTGTCCTTGGGGCGGTAGGTTCTCCTCGTGTACCGTGTGGTGAAGCGGTAATCCCGGTTGCCGATGGGCCGCTGGAAGCTCGCTCCGAGATCGAGTCCCCCATGCTCGTTCACGGTGGCGCCGACGACCCACGGGCCGAACCGGCCGGCATAGCCGCCGCCCCAGTCGTCCGCTGCGCCGAGGGCATCGTCAAGAGCCAGCGACGCGTTGCCCGCCCCTCGCGCACGGCGCGTCCCCTCGCGTACGACTCCCGATACGTTTCCCCCGAACACCGTTCCCCAGGCGCCCCCGACGGAGGCCGCCGCGTTGTCCGTGTAGCCGTCGTCCTGTTCGAAGGCTGCGGTCGGGTCCGTCGCGTATTGGCCGAAGTAGGCAAGGCCGACCCGCCAGCGGTTGGGCAACTGGGTCCGGGCGGCCACCTGGAAGTTCCCCAAGAACCCCGTGTCCGTGTCGTTGTCGTTCCGCGTTTCCACACTGGTCGGGACGTCGAGGAGGCCGTTCAGTACGAACGTGACGTCACCGATCTCGGTTGCGAGCGGCTCTTCCAGCGAGGACAGTCGTTCGTAATTGAGCGGGATGTCCTGAGCCGCGGCCGCCATGGCATGGAGGAAGGCGGCGCCGAAAACGATCGCAAGGAGCCGACCTGGAAAGTTCGTACGAACGTGCATGATTGGCTAAGCCTTCCCGGGAAAAGTCGATCGAAAGGCCTGTTGCGCGATGGACCGGCCGGCCGCCAGCGCCTCGGTATTGTCGATGGCCCAGTGCACGCCGCCATACAGCCGGCTCATCCCGTTTTCCTCCGCCATTCGGGCGAGGCTGGTCCAGTGACGGGTGACGCCCGCCAGTTTCGGCCACAGCACCTGGTCCGGGGACTGTCCGCTGAAGGCGATGTCATCGCGGCCGTAAATCAGCGCGATCATCTCCGCCGCCGCCGCCGCGAACGTGGAGTGGCCGGACGTGTAAGCGGGAAACTCCGGGGTGGGAATGTAGCTGCGCCAGTCGGGTTGCCGGACCACCCGCGGGTCGGAGTTGTGGAATTCCGGAGCGCGCCTGCGAAATGCGCATTCCGGTCGTACGATGTCGTGGTGGTACTTGTTGTCCCAGGCGCTGATGGACGCGTCGCACTGGGTCATCCCGATCAGCGCGAAGGCACGGGCCATCTCGATGAAGCTCAGGTCGCGGTCTTGCAGGAGCTGGATCGCGATGCAGGCCATGTGCCCGGACGGGGTGCAGCCCCAGGGGCCGTCTTCCCAAAACATGGCGATCTCCGACTGGTCCGCGGTTCGCAGGGTGCTGTCGGCGCCGCCGAGGTGGCGGATCATGTCGAACTCGTCGGCGAACTCCGGGCTCGCCGGATCGTGGAAGGTTCGCGCGCGGAACTGGTCGGCGGAGGTCATGGTCCAGGGTTTGATGCGGCCGTGGCCCGGAAACAGTCCGCGGTCGAAGGATGCGTACGCCGGACCCGGGGTAGCGCTGTAGAACGGCCCGGTGGGGCGCCAGCGCAACGAATCCGTCCGCCGCTGGTAGCGGCCGAGGTAGTAGTTGGCCTCGCTGGGCTCGGAGCCGTCGTCGGTGCGCATCTTGAGCACGTGGCGTGCGACCGCCTTGCCCCATTCGACCCCAAGGGACTTGGCTTCGCCGTTTGGAAAGCGGTCCTGAAAGGCCATGCGTTCGACCAGAAAGGGCTGTTGAAAGGCCTCGGCGGCAGCCGCGGCGAAGGCGACGCCGTAGGCAACTTCGGGGTCCGCCCCGCGCGGGGCGGTGCCGACGCCGAAAGGTTCGTCATACGCCCGCACGATGCCGTTGGCGGCGAGAAACCCCGCCGCCGTGGTCAAGCCGAGGTTGTACGCGGCCCGGGGCGGCGCCAACCGCTGGTCGCGCACCTGCTGCAGGACCACATCCACCCAGTGGAAGACCGTGTTCCGGTTTCGCGGCTTGAGGATGGGCGTCAGGTAGGATGATCCGTGCCCGCGAGGGGCGGCACAGCCGAAAAATGGCAGCGTGCACACCACCGCGGCGGCTGCCAGAAACCGCCTTCTGGAAGAGTTCAAGAAAGCTCTCCTTTACGCAACGGAGAGCTTGACCTAGGTGGGTCATTCCTCTACAAGGGAGGGTTGGGTTGCACCTATGTCAAGCGCTCCTTGACAGTGGGTGTCGGAGGCCGGAGTTGCCGCTCCGGCCTCCTCCTTTTGATGCTGTCCTTAAGGGAACTTGTTCCGCGCAGTGAGAACGATTCGTATCATGCCCGAGCCGTCCTGTTGGAGTATGCTAGTTCACACAGTAGCAATACTACAAGGGTCGATACGCTGTCAAGGCACTCCTTTCTCTTTCGGAAATGAAATGCGGCACGCGAATCATCTTGAAAAGGACTTATGGAAACCGTTCCAACGCCTAGCGTTGATGATGAAATAGAATATTTTGATAACGAACGCCACATATGGATTCGTTCGATCATGACGAACCGGTCCCCTTTCTCGACCGCGGCCGGGTCGCAATACGAACGAACGGGTACGGAACTCATTCGTATCGCCTGACGTGCCCGGTCCATGTTCCAGGTGACCAAGGCCAGACTCCAGCGCGCCGGCGGTTCGTTCGCCTACCGTGACTTCCGATACTTCTACGCGGCGGTGGTCAGCGCCTCCATGGGCAACCAGATCCAGCGGATCGTGGACCTGTGGCTGGTTTACGAGTTGACCGATTCGCCGGCCTTCCTGGGCCTCACCGGTCTGGCCCGGGGCATTCCCATCGTGGTCTTCTCGCTGGGCGGGGGGATCATCGCCGACCGCATCGACCGCAAGAAGTTCATCATGGCGATGCAGCTCGCCAGCGCCGCGGCCAACCTGCTGCTGGCGGTCTTGATCGCCGCGGACGCGGTCCGTTTGTGGCACATCCTGCTCATTTCGATGGTGAGCTCCGCGTTCGTGGCCATCAGCGCGCCGGCGCGCACCGCCATGACGCCGAACCTGGTGCCCAGGGAACTGCTCATCAACGCGTTCGCGTTCACCTCCACGGCATGGAAGCTGGCGCAGCTCGTGGGCCCGGCGGTGGCCGGCGTGATGATCGGAGTCGCGGGCACGAGCGCGACCTACGGCTTCAACGGCTGCGTCTATCTGGTGAGCGCGCTGGTGCTGATGTTCGTCAACTATCGAGCCGCGTACACGGGCACCGCTCAGTCGGCCTGGAGGAGCCTGGTGGAGGCCCTGTCGTTCGTGCGCGTGAAGTCGATCATCGCCGTGTTGGTGGCCATGGACGTGGTGGCGGTTTACTTCGGCAGCTTTCGTGTACTCCTGCCGATCATCGCGGCGAGCTTCGGCATGGGCGCGGCAGGTTTCGGGCTCTTCTCGTCCGCGCCGGCGGTGGGCGCGCTCGTGGGTGCCGCGGCCATGATCGGCGTGGGCGATGTCCGCTACAAGGGCTTGGTGGTGGTGGGCGGCATTCTGGCCTATGCGGCGTGCCTGGCCGGCCTCGCCCTCTCTCCCTGGTTCTGGACGTCGTTCGTCATGGTGGCGCTCTTGGGCTTCTTCGACGCCATGCAGGCCATTCCGCGCAACACCGTCATCCAGGCGGTCACCCCGGACGCGCTCCGCGGCCGGGTGTCGAGCTTCACCCGGATGTTGAGCGTGGGCATGCCCGGCCTTGGCGAGGCCCAGACCGGACTGGTGGCATCCGTGGTCGGTTCGGCGGCCACGCTGATGCTCGGCGCCGTCGTGTGCGCCGGCGCCACCCTCGGCATGCTCGCCTGGCGCCACGACCTCCGCAGAGCAGATTTGTAGCCCTCCACGGCTTGACTCCGCGGGCGGCGATCAAATAGACAACACTCTTTATCGACGACCCCAACGGAGGTGACAAAGTGGCGGAACTGTCTCACAGCGTGATTCACGAAGCGGCCGGCGAGTTGATGGCCGAGCTGGCCAACGAAGCCGGGCGGCCGGTGTCGTGGGCGGTGCTCAATCCACATCGGGAGCTGGTGCATTACACGCGCATGGATGGCGCTCCTTACCGCTCCAGTGTACTCTCCCACAACAAGGGATACTCGGCCCTGTGGTTCGGCCGGGACTCGGTGGAGATCGAGAAGATGGTCGGGAACCGCGGCATCGCCGCCTACGGCGACGCCAACCTGACGTCCATCGGCGGCGGTGTGCTCGTCAAGGACGGAGAGGGTGCCGTGGTGGGCGCCGTGGGCGTGAGCGGGCGCACCATGGAGGAGGACATCGAGGTGGCCGTGCGATTGATCGACAAGTTGAAGGCGAAGGCGGGTCGCTGAAGGCGCGGTCCCGCGAAACTTCGGAACCGTTGACCGTATGCCGTGGGGCGGCGAAGCCGCACCCGGGGTCCTGACGGGCCAAAATGGTCCAAGGGAGGAATGCACGATGAAGATACTGCGTTCGACGCTGATGGGACTCGTCGCGCTGTCGCTGGTGGCCGGCGCCGCCTGGGCCGCGGACGAGCCGTTCTACAAGGGCAAGACGGTCCGCATCGTCGTGGGCTACAGTCCGGGCGGCGGCTTCGACACGTTCTCCCGCCTGGTGGGCCGCTACCTGAGTGCCCACATCCCCGGCAATCCCTCGATCATCGTAATGAACATGCCGGGAGCGGGGAGCAAGGCCGCGGCCAACCGCGTCTACGCCATGCAACCGGGCGACGGCCGTACGATCGTCGCGTTCAACGCGGGCTCGCTCGTCGATGCGGTGGTGGGAGACAAGACCGTCAAGTTCGACCCACGGAAGTTCAACTGGATCACGGATCCGGCCATCGGCAGCCTGCCGGAGGTCCTTTGGGTCCGTAGCGACCTGCCCGTCAAGACGTTCGAGGATTTCAAGAACTCCAAGAAGCCCCTGCACGCCGGATCGACCGGTGTCGGCTCGGCATCCACCGCGGCCACTCTCTTCCTGCGCCACCTGGGCTATCCCATCAAGGCGGTCATGGGCTATCGCGGTACATCCAACGTCATGGCCGCCATGGAACGAAAGGAACTGGACGCGCGGGTCATGTCCCAGCAGACCATGCAGGGCAACTACCGGCGCTACATCGAGAGCGGCCTCGTGCGCCCGATCCTCTCCATGGGGGAAGAGCCGCGGATCAAGGCGATCCCGGGCATCGCCAGGCTCAAGGATCTCAACCTCAACGCCGAGCAGCAGCGCATGGCGGATTTCCTGATAGGGACGTGGAAGCTGCTGCGCTTGTTCGCCGTGCCTCCGGGCACGCCCGCGGACCGCGTGGCGATCCTGCGCAAGGGCTTCATGGACGCCCTGAGCAGTCCGGAGCTCCTGGACCAGGCCAGGCGGCAGAACCTGGTCATCTCGCCCGCCGATCCCAAGGACATCGAGAAGACCGTCGCCGGCCTCTACGGGGCGCCGAAGGAACTTCTCGACAAGTACAAGGATCTCGTGTCCGGGAAGTAGGCGTAAGCCTTGGCAGAGCCTCGCCGAAGTTCGCCCGAAACGGACGTCACGGACGCGCGGGCGGCGTGGTCGTGGTGAGACGTTTCGCTCCGAAAACGCCGACGTAACCATCGGTGCCGGCCGCGTCGCGGGTATCGAAGGCGCCGTAGGTCTCGCGGTGATCCGGTCCGTAGAAGTGCCCTGTCAGGTGGCCGTTGCGTCCTGCGGAACTGGCGTAACGCCCAGCGGTGAGGGGCAGGCCGAACCAAGCGAGCGGGGAGGAAGCGCCGGACAGGTTGATGACCACGTCCACCGCGGGGGCGGACAGTTCCGGAATGATGACGCTGGCGGTCCCCTCGTGGCGCGCGAACGTGTCGGTGGCTGCGGCTTCGGCGATGCCGGTCCACGTCGCCCGGCCCAGCCCCGTGGGGTTGGTGCCGGTGGCGTCCCCCGCGGTAAAGGCTGTCGCGTAGCGCACCCCCACCTGGGCCGGAACCAGGATCCCCAACACCCGTAACGCCACGGAGGCTTGCCCGAGTTCCAGAGCCGCGAACCCGTGTTCGCCCCAGAAGCCGTAGCTGTGGGCGGAAGTGGGCGCGTCGATCTGCGCGAGGTCGCCCGGGATCGCCCTGTCCACCTCTTCCGCCACCTCGTTCAGAATGTGGAAGATGCTCCTGGGGGCGATGGCGGTTTCGAACCCCCCGCGCGCGCCGATCTCGGCGGCGGACTTGCCGACGTCGTCCGCGGGGTCGAGGACGTCCAACACGGTGTCGGCCACGAAGCCGCCCTGAAGATCGCAGGGCGCCTCGTCGAAGCACGACAGCACCACGTGGTCGCTCTCCGTGCGGTCGCGGTAGGAGTAGTCGTAGGCGATGTGGAGGCTGGGGGCCACGATGGTGTCCGAGCGGGCGAAGATTCCCTCCACTCGATCCCTCGGTCCCAACATCCTATCGGCCGAGCCCCCGCCGCCCCCGCCACAGGCCGCGAGCGCCAGGGCCGCCGTCACGACCGTCACGTGACGCACGAAGTGCAGAAAGCTGATCCTCATGTACGGCAGGATAGCAGGTACCGCCGTCGCCCACCACTTGGGCGGGTTCCACGGCGCCGCCGGCGGCTATCCCGCGAGTCCGCGCTCCACGATGTACCGCCCGGTGGCGCGCACGCTATCGGGACCCGGTATGAAGTCGAGATCCAGGAGAGTG
Organism: Deltaproteobacteria bacterium; assembly: GCA_026712905.1. Lineage (NCBI taxonomy): Bacteria > Pseudomonadati > Myxococcota > Myxococcia > Deltaproteobacteria bacterium. The sequence goes on along the minus strand of JAPOPM010000230.1, from coordinate 4,215 downwards.
CGCGCGCGGGCGTTCTCCAGCTCGTAGCGCCGCCCGAGCAGCGGCACGATGGCGCGAATTGAGCGGTCGAAGAGGCTGACGACGTGGATCAGGAAGTCCGGCGCAGTCCGGGTGGGAACCCTTCGTTGCGGATGGTCGGCCTTCAGCGCCGCGGACACCTCGGCGAGCCACATGAACGCGGCGGCGCCGAGAATGCGCTTGCCGGCCGCTCCCGGCGCGGTGACGGCGCGCACGTGCATGCGCGCCACGTCGTCGATGTCCACCACGGGGACGCCAACGTTCGGGACCATGGGGTCCCTGCCGCGGAGGAGCCGTTCCACGATGCGGAGCGAGGTGCCGTAGCGGTCGTCGAGGGGCCGGCCGAGCACCAGGCAGGGATTGATGGCAGTGAGCTCCATGTCCGGCGCCTTCTCCGCCACGTAGTCCCACGCCGCCCGCTCGGCCAGTGTCTTGGACTTGGCATAGGGCGTGATGCCGGGCCACTCCGGGTCGCTCCAGTCCGATTCGTCGAAGCGTTCCTTGTCGGGTCGCGGCGCTTGGTTCGTTATCGCCGCGGACGAGGAGGTCAGCACGACCCGGCGGATTCCCGCCGCGCGCGCGGCTCCGAGCGCCCGCAAGGTCCCGTCGACGGCGGGCCGGATCAGCTCCGTCTCGTCCCTGGGCTGCTCCATGGGAAGGGGCGACGCCGTATGCATCAGCACGTCCACGCCCGCCATGGCTTCGCTCCAGCCGGCATCCTGGGTGAGGTCCAGCGTCACGAAGCGCAGGTTTTCGTCCAGCGCGGCGGTGGCGGGTAGATGTTGCCGGACGGCGTCGCGCACCTCTTCCGCGCGCGTGGCCTGCCGCACCGAACCCACCACGCGATAACCCGCGCGCAGCAGCTCCAGGACGACACGCGTGGCGACGAAGCCGCCAGCGCCGGTAACCAGTACGGTGGTGGTGGCCGTCATGAGTGGTTTCACGAACGTTCGAGGCGCGGCCCTCGCGAGGCCGCCGGGTCGCGCGCGCTCCTCGGGATGTAGGCGCGCTCGTCAGGTTTGGTACAGGCTGTCGATGAATCCGCTGTCGTCGATCTTGCGCAGGTGATGATAGTCCCACAGCGACGTGGCCTCGATCTGCGCGGCGGCCGGGTCCTTGCGCTTGGCCAGCTCGTACACGTTGCCCACGGCCTGGAACGAGGCGTAGGGCTTCGGGCTCAGGATCTTCGAAATGCTTTCCCACAGGCGTGTGGCGGCCTCCAGGTCCAGGTCGCCGTCGGTCTTGTAGCGGTCCTGGATGATCTGGATGGATTCCTGCCGGTGGGTCTTGAAGTAGGCGATGCCCTGGCATGCGCCCTTGAGGAAGCGTTCCACGATGTCCGGATGACCGTCGACGAACTTCCGGCCGCTGGACATGGTGGTGAACCACACCATGGGCAGGGGGTCCACGTCGATGACCTTCAACCCGGCGCGTTGGGCGAAGAGGTCCGCGGGCGGGTTCACCAGCGCCGCGTCGGCGTCGCCGTCGCGAACCATTTCCCAGGTGGCGGCGCCGCGGATGCGTTCCAGGGTCACGTCGCCGCGGTCCTGGTCGAGTCCGTGTTGTTTGAGGAACAGCCACGTGTTGAGGCCGGGGTGGTTGCCGCGGATGGCCACGACCTTTTCCTTGAGGTGCGACACCTCGTCGATGCCGGAGTCCGCCCGTACCACCAGCCGGTGGTCCAGCCAGCTCACGGTCTGCCCCAGGTAGAGCCATTGGTCGCCGCGGGTGCGCGCGCCGTAGGTGGAGACGTGGTTGCCGCCGACGAACTCGACGCTGCCGTCGGCGACGAATTTGTGGGCGTCCTCGGAGCTGATGTAGGCATCGTACTCCACGTCGAGGCCGTGTTCCTCCCACGCGCCGGACTGCGCCGCCACATGAAGGAACGCCAGATGACTCGCGGACCGGTAGGGAAACTGTATCTTGTCCATGGTGTCGCTCTCCCTTGTGGCCGTTGCCTCTCGCCTCGGTACCGGTTGGGGGGACAAGGCGACAACTCCCTATCGATATACACCAGCCGCGATTTCGCTGCGAACCGGCGGCGCCATGAGACTACGGTCCGACGCATTCCCGCCGGGGTTGAACCGGGAGACCGAAGCGGAGTAAAGGGGGTGATACACCAAAGGTGGTTCCGGTTTCGCCAACGCCCAGCAATCGCGTTCTCGCGCCCGGAGGAGCTCATGCCCAAGATCAGGACCCGCGGTTGTCTCGTACTCATCGCTTCGTTGTGCTGGTTCACCGCGGCCCATGCGGCTCCGGACTACAGCGGCAAGACGCTGCGGCTCATCGTCGGCACGTCGCCGGGGGGCGGATACGACACCTACGCGCGCGCCATCGCGCGCCACATGCCCAAGCATCTGCCGGGCAAGCCCAACCTCATCGTGCAGAACATGCCCGGGGCGGGCAGCCTCATCGCCGCCAACTACCTGTACAACGTGGCCAAGCCGGACGGTCTCACCTTCGCCATGCTCATCAGCGGCCTCGTGATGGAGCAGACCATGGGCACGGACGGGATCAAGTTCGACGCCGCCAGGTTCCAGTGGATCGGGGCGCCGAGCGTGGGCATGCCGGTGTGCGCGTTCATGGGCTTCAGCGGCGTCAAGACCCTCGACGACCTGGTGAAGTCGAAAAAGACGCTGACCATGGGGGCGGCGGGCAGCAGCACCCGCGAGCAGCCCAGGATTCTCAAGCAGTTGATCGGCGCCAACGTGAAGATGGTGCCCGGCTAGTTTCTGGCCCTCGCCAAGAAGACCAGGATGACCATCAATCACGTACCGGCGGGGGACGTCGCGGCCCAGGTGAAACAGGTGCTGGCCGCCTCGCCCGCGGTCAAGGCGAAGCTCAGGAACATTATCGGAAACTGAACCAGACACCACATAGTCCCTTCGAGGGGAGTCGTCAGGAAGGAGAAATCCCATGGCACGGCCCAGGATACGGCACATCGCCATCAACACTCACGACCGCGACAAGGTGGCGGAATACTACAAGGAGCATTTCGGCCTGGAGGAGAAGAGCCGGGGGCCCAACGGCACCATCTACCTCTCCGACGGGTACGTCGACGTGGCCCTGATCAGCAGTCCGAACCTGCCCTACGGCATCCACCACTTCGGCTTCGTGGTGGACAGCGTCAAGGCGGTGGAGGATTCGACGCAGGCCACCGCCAGCGCCAACACCTACGGCGCCATCGCGGAGAGCTGGATCACCGATCCCGAGGACAACCGCGTGGACGTCTCCGAGCACGGCTGGCCCGTCTGAGCGCACGCGTGTCTCCCGAGCCCAACCCTCCCGGCACGGCCCGGCCGTGGGGCGGGAACGGCCGGAACGGAGGTGACCCATGAGCGAGTGGACGAAGGCCCGCACCGTCGTCGACGAGATGGTCAACCGGCATTTCGAGAGCGCCGAATACCGGCGGATCTTCGGGGTGCGCCTCACCGCGGCGCGCCAGGCCATCCTCGATCTCCACTACCCCCACTACATCAAGAGCCGGCGCGACTGCTGGGCGGTGGCGGCGGGCAAGGCGCCCCTGGACGTGAAGCGGGCTATCTGGGAGCACGAGAAGGACGAGCTGATCTTCGACGAACGGCTGGGATCGGCCCACCTCACCGACGAAGAGATGGCCGCGGCCGCGGACGAGGCCAAGCTTCTGCCGGGGGCGCGGGCCGCGTTCTGGGCGTGGTTCCACCTGTGCTCCACGCGGTCGTGGATCGAGGCCCTGATGGTCAACCACACCACCGAGCGCAAGAACAACAACGAGATCGTCAAGGGCGGCGGCTTCACCCACCGCATGGCCATGAAGAAGGCGCACGAGATCGTGGGTTCCGTGGAGAAGCTCGACGCCAACACCCAGCTCCACATGACCGCGGACATCGGCCACTCGGACATGTTCGACCCGGTGTTCGAGAAATACGTGCGCGACGCGGACACCGGCGCCCTGATCATCCGCTCGGCGCGGGACTGCCTGGCCCTGGACCGGGCCTACCGCGGGGCACTGGGTTCGGCGATGGTGGAAGTGCCGGAGACCCAGGCGGCGTAATTGGCGCCAACCCCCCGAGTCGTCATTCCCGCGGAAGCGGCTGTGTCGAAACTGGTGAGGCGCCAATCCCCCGAGTCGTCATTCCCGCGGAAGCGGGAATCCAGGGGTGGCGAGGCGGGGAAACGCCCCTGTAGTGCCCCGCCACCACCCCTGGATTCCCGCTT
>JAPOPM010000229.1 GCA_026712905.1 Deltaproteobacteria bacterium | reverse complement strand
GGAATTCGCGTTGTCGCGCATGCTGATCGAGGCCCGCACGCGTGCCGCACTGACGCAGGCGGAGTTGGCCGAACGCATGGAGACGACACAATCGGTCGTAGCCCGCCTGGAGAGCGGCCGCATCCATCCGTCCACACGGACGCTGGAGAGGATCGCTCGCGCCACGGGGACCAGGCTTCGGATCAGTTTCGATCCCGCGTGATGCGCCTGGCTGCCCCCGACGCCAAGAGCATCCTGGCGGGAACGCTGCTCACGTCGGCTTCCGAGCCCGTGCTCAAGGATCGGTTGATCCGGATCGCGGAGGGCTCATCGAGAGCGTCGAGCCCATGCCGGCCGCGCCACCGGAAGCCGCCAACGAGGCGCGGGTAATCGACGCCCGCGACAAGGTCGTGATGCCCGGCCTGGTCAACGCCCATTGCCACCATACCGAGGCCTTGCAGCGGAGCCTCCGGGACCGGGTGCCCTTCGAGCTGTGGCTCCCGGAAAGGCGCGCCATCGAGGACATCCTCGACCCCGGTTACGACGACCTGCTCGCGACCAACCACATCGCCCTGCTGGAGAACCTGAAGCACGGCACCACGACCGTGCTGCACCACCTCTCGCGGCGCGGAGCGCGGAGGTCTCGATCAAGGTACGTCTGCAAGTAGGAACTGTAGAACAACTCCCGGTCGTGGATCGGGCCGGCAACAAGTCCGGGAAATCCACCCGTCCAGATATTGCGGTACACCTCGTCGAGGCCGCTCGGGCGAAGCGCCGGCTGGCGCTCGGCCAGAATGGGCAACGTCGGCAGAAAAGGAGACACGGCGGCATCGCGTTGATGTCGCTCGCGGGAGGAGAAGCCCAGCAGGTTGATGATCCCGACCCGCCCCGCCAAGGACTCGGAAACGCCCCTCATCGCCCGGAACTGTTGCGACCCCGTCAGCCAAACAGCTCCGGCTGGCGGCTGTCGTCCACCATCACCTTGATCAGCGGCAACAGTCCGGGAGCATACTGAATTTCGTCGATGAGCACCGGCGGCTCGTACCGCTGCAAGAAGAGCGCGGGATCGTCATTCGCCAGATCGCGCAGCACCGGATTGTCGAGGGAGACATAACGACGAGCATCTTCCGCAAGGTGCCGCAGAAGGGTGGTCTTCCCGACCTGGCGTGGGCCGGTCAGCAGCAGCACGGGGAATTGCCGCGAGACATCCAGCCAGTACGATTCAAGAGTGCGCGGGTAGTACACGGGCCCGCCGTTCGCCGCCGTCCAACTGCGAGAGGCCGCTGGAAAACAGCTCTGGCGCGCGGGGCAGCCGCGGGCGTCACGCGACCCTCCGCCTCACTCGCCCGCGCGGGAGAGAATCGGGGTGGGGGGGAACGCTCAGAACCCCCAATCCACCTGCAGGTGGACGCTCCGGGTAGCGGGCTCGGCGCCCCCCGGCTCCTGCCGCTGCCCTTCCAGGCTCAGCCTCACGCCCGTGGCGCCGTGCCCCGACATCTGCAGCCGCGCGCCCACCCGGTAGGTCCGCGTCTCGCTCGCGGCCAGCACCGTGCCCGCATACGGAGTCAGCAGGCCCGACCCGAACGGCGCCGGCAGGCCATACCCCACGTCCGCGGCCAGCCGACCGGTCGGGGTTGATCGGGTGGCTGGGGCCAAGCCGGCCGTGGTCTGCCGCGACCACAGGCCCTCCACGCCACCCGTGGCCGCGCCCCAGGTCGGCGCCAGGGTTACGGACAGGCCCCGGCCCGCCGGGCCCGGGGCCAAGCGCACGGTCCCGCTCGCGCCCCATTCCTGATACGCGCTGTCTTCATGCGCCAGCAGAACGCGGAGCGCGCCTTCGATGGTCAGGCCCAGGGCCGGGTCCGCGTACCGCACCCGGCCTCCCAGTTCCAACCCGAAACCCGTCTCCGCGTTCCCCCAGTCATGCCGCAGCCCCACTTCCACGGTGGGCGTGAGACTTCGGCCGTCTTCCCACGTAACCCCCCGCGAGCCTTCCAGGATCACCCGCCACCGGTGTACGTCCGCGTTCGTCGCGGCCAGCCCCGTCGCCGCGTCCGAACTCGTCCGCGTCAGCAGAGCGTCCGTGCGGGTGGCCAGTTGGACGCCCCCGTTGTCGGCCGCTGCCAGCAGAATCCCCCGGCCGCCGAACGCCCCCATCCGGAACTGGGTATCCGTCTCGAAGGTCTCGCCGGTGGCCAAATCCAACTCCGCCTCGCCCCAGCCGTAGCCCAGCAGGCCCCAGACGTCCAGCCGGTCCGTCACCGCATAGCGCAGGTACGGATGCACACTGGTCAGCGTGCTCTCCAACTCGCCGGTGCCGCGCTCCGCCAGACCAGGCATGGCGGAACCGCCCTCGCCCTGGCTGTGAGCCGCGGCCACCCCCACCAGCCACTGGTCCCAGCCCCCGTCCACCCCCACGGTCCCCGTGAGCACGTCCCCCTCCACGGTCAGCGTCCCGTCCCGCCCGTCGAACGTGGTGCCGGCGACTCCGCCCCAGGCCGTGAGCCGCGGGGTCGCGGCCCCCGCCGCGTTCAAGTTCAGCCGGAACGAACTCTCCAGCAGCAACTGCCGGACATCCGGCATCCGGAGAGCCCGCGACTGCCCCAGCCGCAGGTCTGAGTTCGGGCCATCCAGCCAAGGATACCACTTCGGCCCGCGGGGGAGTCCGGTGTGGGCGCCATCAGCCACCGCCCCGGTGGTCGCCGGCAAACCGGGCGCCCCCGGCGGGTCCGCCGCGCCCCGCCCCAGCGGGAGCCGGGCACCCCCCACCGTCAGGTGAGCGCCTTGGCCCGGTGAGCCGCGCAGCCGCGCACCCACCGCGTCCACTACGTGCGTCCCCACCGTCCGCCCGAAGCGGGACAGCCACGCCCGTTGCAACGGGTCGTCGTTCCGGATCGTGCCCGTGGCGGTGCCGTCGCCGATCCGGGCTCCGGACGGGCTCGAGAGCGTGAGCGTCAGCGTCTCCTCGCCCTCGTCGTGCGCGTCGTCGAGCACCATCACCGAAACGGTTTTCTCCGTCTCGCCCCTCGCGAAGGTGAGTGTCCCCGACGCTGCCGTGTAGTCCGCGCCCGCCACCGTCGTGCCGTCGGACGTCGCGTACGCGACGGTGGTCGTCACGTCCCGGACAGGGCGCAACGAGACCACGAAGTCAAGCCTCGCCCCTTCGGCCTCCGCGACTCGCGCATCCGCCACCGACACCACCGGGCCCGGGATCGTCACGGAAAGCCCGCCCGCGAACTTCCGTCCATGCGCGTCGCACACGGCATGGTCCGCCGCGCAGTCGGTCGTCACGCGCGCCGCCAGGGTGACATCCCCCGGTCCGTCCGGAATGATGGAGAGCTCCCATCCCGAATTCCGTCCACGCTCCAGCCGCCGCGCCTTCGCGATGTGTCCGCCCTCGACGTCGAACAGCCCGTCCCGCACCGTGCGGTAGCTGAACTCCGCCGGCTCGTGACTGAACGTCAAGTGCAGGTTGAACCCCGCCGTGCCGTTGTGCGCCTCCGGAGCGTGGGTGACCTGCGCCGACACCACCGGGCCCGGGATCGTCACGGAAAGCCCGCCCGCGAACTTCCGTCCGTGCGCGTCGCACACGGCATGGTCCGTCGCACAGTCGGTCGTCACGCGCGCCGCCAGGGTGACATCCCCCGGTCCGTCCGGGATGATGGAGAGCGTCCATCTCGAGTTCCGCCCATGCACCAGCCGCCGCGCCTTCACGATGCGCCCGCCCTCGACGTCGAACAGCCCGTCCCGCATCGTGCGGTAGCTGAACTCCGCCGGCTCGTGACTGAACGTCAAGTGCAGGTCGAACCCCGCCGTGCCGTCGTGCCACTTCACGGCGCGGGCGACCTGTGCCGTGATTGGCGCCGTGAACCGCGCCGTGCGCGCGGTGTCGGCGCCGACCGTCACCGTCACCGTGTCGCTCGCCGTGAAGGGCCCAAAGCCCCGGCCGGTCACCGTCAGCCTGAAATGCAGCGTGCCCGCCGCGGGCGCGGTGAATGACGGCATCGGCCCGTCCGCGCCCTCAAGCGTCACCGTCGCGGGACGGAGCCGTTCGCCGGCCGCATCCACCTGCACCCACTCCCAACTGGCGAGCAGGTCCTTCCACGGCCCCGTGTCACGGGTCTCGCTCCCGTCGAGCGTCACCACGGCGCCCGGCGACACCGTGCGGTCCTCCCCGGCGTTCGCCGGCGGCGTGAAATCGGCGCTGCCGGGGTTGCCATGCACACGGAGTAGGCACAGACGAGTGAGGTTTTCGAAGACACCGTCCGGCAACGAGGTCAGAGCGTTGTTACTCAGATCAAGCGCCCACAACTGGGCCAGCCCCGCGAAGATGCCTCCCGGCAGCGAGGTCAGAGCATTGTCGTTCAGAGACAGCGAGCCCAGACAGCGCTGGTCCGCGAAGATCCCCGCCGGCAACGAGGTCAGGGCGTTGCGACTCAGACCGAGCGAGCACAGCTTGGTCAGCCCCGCGAAGACCCCCGCCGGCAGCGAAGTCAGACGGTTGTCTCCCAGAGCCAGACCGTGCAGATTGGTCAGCCCCGCGAAGACCCCCGCCGGCAGCGAAGTCAGACGGTTGGAGGCCAGATCGATCGAATCCACCCTGGTCAACCCCGCGAAGATCCCCTCCGGCAGCGAGGTCAGAGCGTTGTGTCTCAGCGCCAGCCAGCCCAACCGGTTCAGCCCCGCGAAGTCCCCCACGGCGAGGCTGGTGATATTGCTGTTTGACAGGATCAGGCCTTTCCTTATCTCCGCCAGATGGGCGACGGTGACCTCGGAGCAGTGCGACGCGTCCGCAACCTTCGCCACGATCGCGTCCCGCACCTGCATGGTCCGCCCGCACACGTCATGCGCCGCGACGACGATGTCCGTCCCGGAAGGGTAGGCATCGCTGACCCGGTTCTCCAACCTGCCCGCGCTGTCGACAAACGACACTCTCACGCCGACCTTCTTCGCATAGTCCGCTCCCGTGAGCGTGTAGGTGGCCGAAGCCGCCCCGGCGATGTCGGTCTCGGTGGCGCCGTCCACCCGGATCCACTGGACGCTGTAGTCCATCGGGAAGGCGGTGGCCGGCAGCCCGTCGGCATCGGTGATCGTGCCGAGGCCCGCGGTCAGCACCTGGCCCACCCGAGCCGTGCCGGTGATCGCCGGCTTGCCCGTCGCCGAGGTGTTGGTGCCGGCCCGCTGGCTGACCAGGGTGGTCTGTGCGAGCGCGGGGACGGGGACGGCGAAGAGCGTGGTTAGCGACAGGACGGCGGCAAGTGCGGACAGACCCGCCGCCAGGAGGGGGCGGCGGCGACGCGCGACCACCGCCGCCCCGCGGTCGGCCGGTCGGGATCCGCCATCGGAGGCTTCCTCTTTCTCTCTCTCCAAAACTCGCACCATGTGTCGCCTCCACGGAATCCCTCCTGTCAGTGAGTCAGGAGGGGCTCCAGACCGGCCTCCAGACCTGGGCCGGCATCCCGTTGTAGTCGGTATCGGTTCTAACGTTCGGTTAAATTAAGACCCTTTTGCCAGACTGTCAACAATTCGAGTGAACAAGAGTGATATTCGCAGAGAAGAAACGAACCCGAAGGGGCTGATCGAGGAAGCGCTCCGGGAAAGGAGATCAGATGAAGAAGCCAACGATGGCAGGATGACGGGTGAGCCTCGCCGAACCCCTCTCTCGGCGCGTCCCCTCCGAAGATGGTACCGCCGGACCGCTTGTCTATCCCGTCCGCGCCTCCGCCGTCACCATTTCCGACTTGAGCAGCACGCTGCAGGCCGGGCAGTACCAGCGCTGGAACACGTACTTGCCGGTGAGCAGGTCCATGAGCGGGCCGGCCTCGCTGGGCGCGGCGTCGCCCACGGCGCAGGCGTCGCGCCAGTCCCGGTCGCTCTCGCACAGGACGTGGCCGCAGTGGGTGCAGCGGACCCACGAGCGGCCGTCCACGGCGCACACATCCAAGGACTCCTGGAGGGGGTGTTGAACGGAGTCGGCTCCCGCACCGGAGCCTCGGACACGGCCGGAGCGTGGGTGACGGCGGCCTGCCGCTCGCTCCTGAGCATGTCGCGCTTCTCCCGTGTGGCGTCGGCGTCCACACCCTGCCCGTCGGCCAGGACCACGCCGTAGACGGACTCCGCGGCTCCCCGTGACACGAGGCCGTCGGCGACGTCCAGCAGGACGTCCTCTGGATCGCGTTCGAGCGGATCGCCGTAGCCGCCGCCGTTGGCGCACCGGAGGTACAGCAGGTCGTCGGCGTTCAGGCGGAGGTCGCGGTAGCCCAGCAGGTTGTGGGTGCCGCCGGCCTCTGCCAACTCGTCGGGGAGGGTCTTGGCGGCCACGGCCTTGCGCACGTCGCTGTCCTCCACTTGCACCAGGATGCTGGGGGCGCCCGGATGGCCGCCGTAGATGCCGAACCCCGAATTCCTGAGCCCGGCGACCCCCAGGGCGACGATCTGGATCTTGGCCTCCGGGGCGTCGTGGGTCATGAGCAGGGATTCCTCGCCGGCGCCGCCGCGGAACTTGCCCGCGCCGGCGCCGTCCTGGAGATGGCACTTGAAGTCCAGCTTCACCTTGACGGGCTGCCGGGTCATGTTGGTGATGGTGTCGAACACGTCCCGGCGGATCTTGCCGCGCTCGATGAGCTTGATGCCGGGGATGCGGATGCCCTCGTGACAGATCTCGGTGGCGCCCGGCGAGTTCCCTCCCGGCGACATGGCGCCGACGTCGGCCACGTGCACGAAGGTGGCGCTCCAGCCGATGAGGCGCTCGTCCACGTGGATCGGCGACACCACGTACATGTCCGGCTGGTGGATGGCCGCCAGGTAGGGGTCGTTGATCAGGAACATGTCGTCGGGGAAGATCCCGCCCTCGTCGGTGAAGCGCTCGATGATGCGGCGTACCGCCACGGCGGCGCAGCCCACGTGCCAGGCCATGGCGTCGCCCGCGCACAGGACGTCGCCGTTGGGCTGGTAGAGTCCCGCGAGGTAGTCGCGCATCTGCGCGGCGCGGTCACGAACCTTCCCCTTCCCGCGACGGCCGAGATCGCCGTCGAAGGGCACATACCCACGGGACGTCTCGAGCTCGAAGGCCCCTTCGGAGAGTGGACCGGCTACTACGCCGGGGGCCGCGAGAAACAGCCGGTCATCGAGGTGGCGTCGCTGATGTACCGGAACGACCCGATCATCCTCGGCACCGTGCCGCGCAGGCCGCCCAGCGACGACACCTACATTTCCAGCTTCCTCAGCAGCTCGGCCATCTGGGAGCAGATGGAGGCGGCGGGCGTGCCGGGCATCAAGGGGGTGTGGAACCACGAGGGCTGCGGCAGCCAGATGTTCATCACCATCGCCATCACCCAGTTGTACCAGGGCCACTCCAAACAGGCCGCCATGGCCGCCGCCGGCTCCTACGCGGGCTCCTACCTCAACAAGATGATCGTCATCGTCGACGACGACATCGACCCCACCGATGCCGACGCCGTCCTGTGGGCCATGTGCACACGCGTGGACCCGGACACCGACCTCGACATCATGCGCAATTGCTGGAGCAGCCCGCTGGATCCCATGGCCTACCCCGCCGACCGCCGGAACCTCAACAAGCGGATGCTCATCGACGCCTGCCGCCCCTGGAACCAAAGGGACACGTTCCCCAAGGTGGCGGAGGCCAGCCCCGCGCTGAAGGAGCGCATCCGCAAGCGCTGGCCCGAGCTCTGCGACATCTGACTACCGGCAGGCCTATCGCTTCCACAATGCATTCAGCGGCACCGCGAGCATTCGTTTGTCGCCCAGGGGAAGAATGTCCTGGCCGGCATAGAGGAGTATGCCGCCCTGGAAATCGTCGCCGCAGCGATCCGCCAGCCGCTTGAGACCTCGACCGTCCCCGTCCGTCAACGAAGCGGCGGCCTTGACCTCGACTCCCCAGGTCTTCGAGCCCCGTGTCAAGACGATGTCCACCTCGATCTGGTCGGCGTCCCGGTAATGCCAGAAGCGCAGACCAGGGTCCGTCCAGGCCGCCTGGGCAACGAGTTGCTGGACCACGAACGACTCCAGGAGTGGCCCCATGCGGTCTCGGTGGTGAAGCCAGTCCGCGGCGGTAAGGTCGCAGAGCGCCGAGGCGAGACCGCTGTCGAGCAAATAGACCTTCGGCGTCTTGACGAGGCGCTTGGCGGTGTTGCCGTGCCAAGCCGGCAAGCGTCGCACCAGGAAGAGCCGTTCGAGCACGGCCAGATAATGATCTACCGTCGGCCTGCGCAGACCAAGATCGCTGGCCAAAGCGCTTGCATTGAGCAACTGCGCGCTCCGGAGGGCGAGTAGTTCAAGGACTCGAGCCAGTACCTGCGCATCTTGCACCCTGGCGATGTCCTGAACGTCACGCTCCACGATGATGCGCAGGTACTGGCGGTACCACTGCCGGGCACGCTGCGGAGGCCGGCCGAGAGGTTCCGGATAGCCTCCCGCAACCAGCCGTTCAGCCAATCCGGTTTCCGCCGTGACCGTTCCACCCTTGATCTCGGGGCGTAGAGTTCCTCCCAGCAGAGCGCTCAGGAACCTGCCTGGCTTACGCTCTTTCTCCACTTCCGTGAGCGGGTACAACTGCGCGATCTCCATGCGCCCGGCCAGGGATTCGGTGACTCTCGGCACGAACAACAAATTGGCGGAGCCGGTCAGCAGAAACCGCCCGGGTCGACGATCCCTGTCGACGGCCCGTTTGATGGCGGGCAGCACCGCCGGAGCCCGTTGCACTTCGTCGAGGGTGACTACATCCGGAAGGCTTGAGATGAAGCCATCCGGATCATCGACAGCCGTCCGAAAATAGTTGTTCTCGTCCAGACTGATGTAAGCTCGCTCAGGGGCCAGGCGCTGAACCAGCGTGGTCTTGCCCGCCTGCCGGGGACCCAGAACGCATACCACCGGCGTATCGGCCAATGCTTCCCGGATCACCGGCTCCAGTAGACGGGGATAGATGGTTTCGTTGTCGGTCATTTGGCCATCAGTATACCGTGTATTTGTCTTCTGTAAAGGCGTGTGATTATACGATAAAACTGCGTGTGATTGTACACTACAGGTGCATGCGATTGTCCGGATCGGGCTGAAGATGCCACCCCGTGCTTGACCCCCTCCCCGCCCGCGCTGTACGGTGCCCACGGAGCGCACGACATGGCTGACGACTATCGCGTAATCGGTACTCCGGTGGTGCGTCCGGACGGCGCCGAGATGATCTCGGGACAGGCCATCTACGGGCCGGACGTGACCCAGCCGGGGATGCTGTGGGGCAAGATCCTGCGGAGTCCGCTGCCGCACGCGAGGATCCGCTCCATCGAGGTGGACAAGGCCCGGGCGCTTCCCGGCGTCACCGTCATCAGCGCGGGGGACGTGCCGGACCGGCGTTACGGCTACGCCATCCAGGACGACGAGATCTTCGCGGCGGAGAAAGTGCGCCACGTCGGCCAGCCGGTGGCCGCGGCCGCGGCGCCGGACGAGGAGCGGGCGCTGGAGGCGCTGTCCCTCATCGAGGTGGACTACGAGGAGTTGCCGGCGGTGTTCGATGCCGCGGAGGCGGTGCAGGACGGCGCGCCGCTGGTGCACGATGAACTGGGGCCGGCCCGGTCGGTGTACCTGGCCTCGTGGAAGCCCGTGCACGGCACCAACATCATCCACCAGGCGTCGCACCAGCGCGGCGACGTGGAAGCGGCGCTGGCGCGGGCGGACTACATGTTCGAGGACACCTTCCACGCGAGCCAGATCCATCACAGCTACATGGAGCCCCACGCCACCGTGGCCGCGGTCCGGGGCAACACGGTCACGGTGTGGACCTGCAGCCAGGAGGTGTTCGAGCTGCGCACCCTGCTGGCGGAGCTGTTCGGCGTCCCCGAGAGCCGCATGCGCGTCGTATGCACCAAGGTGGGCGGCGGCTTCGGCGGCAAGATCGAGCCGCGGCTGGAGCCCGTGACCGTGGCCCTGGCGCTCCACAGCCGCAAGCCCGTGAAGATCGTCATGACCCGGGCGGAGGAGTTCACGGCCGCGGCCGGCTCCACCCCGGCCACCGTGACGGTGAAGACCGGGGTCATGAAGGACGGCACCGTGGTGGGGCGGGACGTCGACTTTCTGTGGGACACCGGCGCCCACGCGGAAGGCCTCGCCCCCAGCAACCGCGCCATGAAGGACGGCATCGGCCCCTACCGCATCCACGACATCCGGGTGTCGTCCACGCTGGTCTACACCAACAAGATGCGCGGCACGCAGTTGCGCGGGCTCGGGGTGCCCGAGGGCGCCTTCGCCATCGAGTCGCAACTGGACATGATCGCCGAGCGCCTGGGGATCGATCCGTTAGAGTTGCGCCTCAAGAACATCCTGGAAGAAGGCGACATCAACTCCATCGACGACGTGGTGCGGAGCATCGGGCTGCGGGAGTGCCTGGAACGGGTGGCCGAGTCCATCGGCTGGGGCACCCCCAAGCCCCCGAACGTGGGCCGCGGCCTCGCGGTCATCGCCAAGTCCCCCACCACCCACTCCAGCATCTCCAGCGCCTACGTGCAGTTCAACGAGGACGGCAGCGCCCAGGTGCTGGTGGGCGCCTCCGAGCTCGGCCAGGGCATGTCCGTGGTGCTGTGCCAGATCGCCGCCGAGGTGCTGGGGGTCCCGGTGGAATCCGTGGGCATCGCCAGCGCGGACACCGGCACGACGCCCTACGACCGCGGGACGTTCTCCAGCCGCGTCACCTTCTACACCGGCATGGCCGTAAAGATCGCCGCCGAAGACGCGCGCAACCAGCTCCTGGAGCTGGCCTCGCGCATGGTGGAGGTTCCGCGGGACGACCTTGCCGTGGCCGAGGAACGCGTGGTGTCGCCCGCGCATCCGGAGCTCTCGCTCACGTTTCGCGCGGTGCTGGCACGGGCGCATGCGAGCGAGCGGCCGATCCTGGGACGGGGCTCCTACGGCGGCAAGGGAGACTATCCGACGTTGCCTCACAAGGCCCAGGGCAAGGAGTCCGTGCCCGGCTGGAAGTACGCGGCCCAGGCGGTGGAGGCGGAGATCGACGAGGAGACCGGCATCGTCCGGGTGCGGCGCATCGCCTCCGCCCATGACGTGGGCAAGAGCCTCAACCCCCTGAGCGTCGACGGCCAGATCGTCGGCGGTGTGGTCATGGGACTGGGCTACGCCCTGCACGAACGGCTCCAGTTCGACAACGGCCGCATCGTCAATCCCTCGTTCATGGACTACAAGATCCCGTCGAGCCAGGAGATCCCGGAGATCACCCCCATCGCCGTGGAAGTGCCGCTGCCGGAGGGTCCGTTCGGCGCCAAGGGCATCGGCGAGCTGGCCATCGTGGGCATCGCCCCCGCCATCGGCAACGCCATCCACGACGCGTTGGGCGTGCGTCTCAAGGAGCTGCCGCTCTTTCCCGAGCGGGTGCTGGAGGCGGTGGAGAGCCAGCGGAAGAGCAACGGCGGGTGAGGGACGACCCATGGAATGCAAGCTGATCCGGCCCGCCGACCTGGACGAGGCGCTGGCGGCGCGCGAGGAATACACGGACGACGCTCTGCCCATCGCCGGCGGCCAGTCGTTGCTGGTGATGATGCGCAACCGGCTGGTATCGCCGGGCGCGCTGATCGACCTGGAACCGGTGGAGGCATTGCGCGGCATCGAGGTGCAGTCCCGCGGCATCTCCATCGGCGCCATGAACACGTGCCGGCAGTTGATCGCGTCGCCGGTCCTGCGCGAGGAGGTGGGCGTGCTCCCGGCCGCGGCGCGGCAGGTGAGTTCCACGGCGGTGCGCAACCTCGGCACCATCGGCGGCAACGTGTGCCACAACGAGCCTGGAGCCGACCTGCCGCCGGTGCTGCTGTCCCTCAACGGCCGCGCGGTGTTGCGGCGGCGCACGCACGGCCGGGAAGTCCCGCTGGAGGCATTCTTCACCGGCTACTTCGAGACCGCGTTGGAGCCGGACGAGATCCTGTGCCGCATCGACATCGAGCATCCGCCGGCGGGCGCCGCCGGAGTCTACCTGAAGCACGCCATCAGCCCCGAGGACCTGGCCATCGTGGGGGTCGCGGCGATCGTGGTGCCGGACACGCAACGCCCGGGCGCCGTGGCCGAGGCGCGCATCGGCATCGGCGGCGCGGCGCCCGTGCCGTTGCGCGCGAGCCGCGCCGAGGCAGCCTTGAACGGCGCGGTGCTCGACGAGGAGACCGCGCGGGCCGCGGGCGAGATGGCGAGCACCGAAGTGGACCCAGGCTCGGACCCCCACGCCAGCGCCGATTACCGTCGCAAGATGGTGGCGGTCTTCGTCCGCCGCGCGCTCATGCAGGCGGCAAGGCAGATCCAGGAGAACGGCCATGGCGCTGCTTGATCTCAAAGTGAACGGCGAGGAGGTCCGGGTGGAGGCGCCCGACACGGCGCTCTTGCTGGACGTGCTGCGCGAACGGCTGTTCCTCACCGGCGCCAAGCGCGGCTGCGAGACCAGCCACTGCGGCTGCTGCACCGTGCGCGTGGACGGCATGGCGGTGCACAGTTGCGTCGTGCTGGCGGCACGCTGCCAGGGCAGGGAGATCACCACGGTGGAGGGGTGCGGCGACGGCATGGAGCTCGACCGGCTCCAGCGCCTGTTCTTGGAGCACGGTGCCGTACAGTGCGGCTACTGCGGCCCGGGAATGCTCATGGCCGCCAAGGCCCTGCTGGAACGCAACCCCGCGCCGACGCTCGACGAGGTGAAGAAGGGGTTGGACGGAAATCTCTGCCGTTGCACAGGGTACACGCCCATCTTCGACGCCATTCTGGCCTACGCGCGGGGAGAATGACCGCGCTCGTGCGTGCTTCGACACGGCGCCGTACCGCAAGCTCCGGATCACTGATACGAACTCTACAGCCACGTCCACTACGCGTCATTCCCGCGGAAGCAGGAATCCAGGAGCGGTGGCGCGGGGAAGTGCCCGTCTGGCCCTCCCCGCCCCTGGATTCCCGCTTCCGCGGGAATGACGATTCGAAGGGTCCCAGCCTCATGAGTCTTGACACAGCCTATTCCGCGGGAATGACGCGTGGTGTCGGGCTTACCTCGTATCGGTGATGGAGCCAGAAACGGGAACATGACACAAACGGCAGCCTACGCCCCCAACAGAGCCCCCGTCGCCGTCGCCGGCGTCATGCTGGCGGTCTTCCTCTTCGCCATCGACGCCACCATCGTGAGCAGCGCCATGCCCACGGTGGTCTCCCAACTTGGCGGCATCGACCTCTACAGTTGGGTGTTCTCGGTCTACATGCTCACCTCGGCGCTGGCGACGCCCATCTTCGGCAAGTTGTCGGACCTTTACAGCCGGCGCACCCTGATCCTCCTGGCCATCGCCACCTTCGTGCTGGGCTCGGTGGCCTGTGGCGCGGCCCAGACCATGACGCAGCTCATCGTCTTCCGCGCCGTGCAGGGTATGGGCGGCGGGGCGGTTTACGCCCTGGCCTTCATCATCGTGGGGGTGGTGTTCCCGGTCGAGCAACGCGCGCGGATGCAAGGACTCATCGCCAGCGTGTGGGGCGTCGCCTCCGTGCTCGGCCCGGCGGGCGGCGGGGTCATCGCCGAGTACTGGGACTGGCGCTGGATCTTCTGGATCAATCTTCCCCTGGGGATCGGGGCGGCGGGGCTCATCCTCGCGGGTTTCCGCGAGCAGCGCACCCAGGGCGCGCGCAGGCCGCTGGACCTGCCGGGTGCGGCGATTCTCCTGTCGACGCTGATGCTGCTCTTCTATGGCCTTCTGGTAGCCGCCAACCAGATCGACCTGATCACGGCGGAGTCCGTCGCGGTGGTGGTGGGAGTCGTCGTGCTGCTGGCGCTGTTCATCTCCATCGAAGGCCGGGCGCGGGACCCACTGCTGCCCGTGGCGTTGTTCCGCATACCGGGCTACAGCCGGCCCGCCTACCTCAGCCTGCTGGCGGCCATGGGAATCTTCGGCTTCATCGGGTTCCTGCCTCTGTACGTTCAGGGCGCCCTGGGCGGAAGCGCCACGCTGGCCGGTGCGACACTCCTGCCGTTGAGCGTGGGATGGACCGCCGGGAGCCTGACCGCCGGCCGCGTCGCTCCCGTCTGGGGGTATCGCAGGGTCTGCACCACCGGGATGGCCCTGATCGTGACGGGCTACATCCCGTTCATGTTGCTGGAAGAAGCCGGCGGCATGACCGTGATGCTCATCGCCACGAGCGCGGCCGGCACGGGCATGGGGATGACCAACGTCACGGCGCTGGTGGCCGCCCAGGGCGCGGTGCCCTTCCAGAACCTCGGGGTCGCCACCTCCACCGTCATGCTGTTCCGCACCATCGGCGGCGCCCTCATCCTGAGCATCATGGGCAGCATCCTGCTGCAACGCATGAACTCCGCCTTCACCGTCATCGCGGCGGACCTGAAGGCGTCGCTGCCCGAGTCCGTGTTGCAAAAGCTCCTGAACCCGCAGAACCTGCTCGACCCCGCCACCCGCGCGCTGATACCCGCCGACCTCATGCCCGCCCTCATCGGCGCCCTGGTCAACGCGCTGTGGTGGGCGTTCCTGGTGGGCCTCGCAGCGGCGGTGTCGGGGCTGGTGCTGAGTTGTTTTCTGGAGGGTAAGAGGGCCGGATGAAAGCGACGCGCCGCTAACCCTGCCCCGCCAACAACTCCTCCAACGCATAGAGCGTCTTCCGCGGAAGTCGTTCCAACGGATAGTACCCCGTTACGATGTCGAGTGCCGCTTGGTAGTCCGTCAGGTTGAGGTAGCGAAGAAGAAACCGCACGTCTTCTTCGTCGTGAAATACCTCACCCAGTCGCATCGCGAGGCACTTCATGGCCAACAAGTACTCCGGCGCCGCCGTCAACACGCGCAGGTTGGAAGATTCCAGATACGGGTGGAAATCACCCTTGTCGCTCAGGTAGCCCTTGACCGCGTCATTGAGCCAGTTGGAGGGCAACCCGGAGGAGGCGGCAACCGCTTGCGCGGCTTCCCGTACCTGCCTCGCCGGCCTGAAGAAGGCGTCGATGTCCTTCGTGGACGGGCGCGCGTCGAAGACCAGGCACATGACCGCGCCTCCCACCAAGTACAACTCCCCTGCAACTCCCATGCGGGAGAGTTCGTCATTCAGCTCCTGAAACAGCCGTTCCATGTCGGATTTGGAGTATTCCACGATTTCACCACACTAGATCCGTTGCCCGACGCTGCTGTCGACGAAGAGGTTCCGCCGCCGAAAGGGGGGCGGGGAGTTGGTCAGGAGATACAACCGCAAGCTCATCAATGACGAGGCAAACCAGGGCTCCTCCAACGGCGGGACCGCTTTTGTCCAGCCGGGAGGAACGGTTCCCTTGTACATCGCGGTTTCCTCGATGATCGCGGCAAGGTAGTTTGCTTCGAAAGTCGGCAAGTTGAATTCCGGTGCATGATGGACGGCCCGTTCGAAATCTCTCCGGTTCAGCCTCTCAAGCGAGTCCTGCACTTCCGCAAGCACGTACGAGCGGGCATGGGGACGCGTCGAGAGTTCGCGGCAAAGAGTCTGAAACTCCCGTTCGACAGGTGGGAGCACGAGGTTCAACACCCAGTTCGACACATCCATGCCGGCGCGCGCCGCCCGTTCCTGGATACGCGCTTTGTCCTCCGCGCTGATACGGATCTGAAGCTGTTGGTTCTTGCTCACGCCACTACCATAGCGAAGGGAGACACAGGCTGTCAATACATCGTATTGACATTCTGGCCAAGCAAACCATCCGACCGCACATTGACGAAACCTCCCGCTCCTGTCTATGATTTCCGCAGCCTAACGGCACCCACAAAGCCGACCGGAGGAACCCGTGACTACAACGCCTGACTTCATCGAAGAGACTCTCGACATTGCCGGCATATCCGTGCAGGTGCGGCGCGGCGGCTCGGGAGAGCCGTTGCTGATACTCCACAGCGAACTGGGCGTACCGGACTGGCTGCGAGCGCACAAACTGCTGGGCGAGCATTACTCCGTGTGCGTCCCTTCCCTGCCCGGGTTCGGCACGTCCTCGTTTCCCGACTGGATGATGTCGGTGCGGGACCTGTCCGCCTGGGTCAACTGGTTCGTGCGGGAAAACGGCCTCGCGACCCCGCTCAACGTCATCGGCTTCTCCATGGGGGGCTGGATCGCCGCCGAGCTGGCCGCGGCCAACAGCGCCATCTTCTCGAAGATGGTCCTGGTGGGCGCGGCGGGGGTGAAGCCGCGCGAGGGCGAGATCTGGGACTACTTCCTGAACTCCGGCAAGGATGCGTTCCAGCAGGCGTTCCATGACCACGAGTCGGAAGAGTACCTGAAGTATTACGGCAAGACCTGGGACCCGGACGAGGCCGAGCAGGTGGAGACCAACCGCGAGGCGGCCATCCGCTACCTGTGGCGTCCCTACATGCACAGCGTCACGTTGCCGGATCTCCTGCCGGGCGTGGCCACCCCGACGCTTCTGGTGTGGGGAAGGCAGGACGGCATCGTTCCCATCAGCAGTTGCGAGCGTTACCAGGAATGCATACCCGGCGCCCGGGCCGCGGTCATCGAGGACTGCGGACACATGCCGGAGATGGAAAAGCCGGAGGAGTTCGCCAAAGTCGTTCTCGATTTTCTCGGGGGGTGACGTCGTCGGCCCACGAGCGAACGGATTTCAGGCAGCCAGCCGCCTGGCATTGCGATCCCCCCTCCCGCGTGGGTGAGGGGAACAGGGAGAAGGCACGATGTTCATAGGCCACTTTACCGAAGAACCCTGGCAGAAAGAGGACTGGCCCGTGGAATGGGGCTCCGGCGTCATGGGGGTCAGCAACAGCGAATACGATCCCGTGCGCGCCGCCAACCTCTACCATCGCTACATCGACGAGAAGCAATACGCCGAGGAGATGGGCTTCGACGGGATCATGGTGAACGAGCACCACAGCGCGCCGTTCTGCATGAACTCGGTGGCCAACGTGAAGGCGTCCATCCTCGCCCGAGTCACCAGCAAGGCCAAGATCCTGCTTCTCGGCAATATCCTGCCCATCCACGACGATCCCCTTTGGCTGGCGGAGTCGCTGGCGATGATCGACGTGATCTCCCGCGGGCGCCTGATACCCGGCGTGGTCCGGGGCGGGGGCAGCGAGAGCCTGACGCACAACATCCCGCCCCACTACAATCGCGAGCGCTTCGAGGAAGCCCACGACTTCCTCATCAAGACCTGGACCACCCCCGGCCCGTTCCGCTGGGAGGGCAAGCACTTCCATTACCGGTACGTGAACCCCTGGGCGGTGCCCTATCAAAAACCGCACCCGCCAATCTGGGTGCCAGGCACCTCCAGCAGGGAGACGGTGGAATGGTGCGCCCGGCACCGCTACCCCTACATCATGCTGGCCAGCCAGATCGATCTGACTCAGCAGATGTACAAGGTCTACTATGACACCGCCCGCGAAGAGGGCTACGAAGCCGGGCCGCAGCATCTCGGTTTCATGTTCTTCTTCCACGTGGAGGAAACCGAGGAGCGGGCCATCGAGGTAGGCCGCACTCTGACCCAGGGCGTGCGCAGCCCCTACGACCCCGGCGCCCAGCGGCCCAAGCCGTGGATCGCGGGCCCTCCGGGAATCGCCACCAAGAGCGCTCGGACGTTGCGCCGAAAGATGGTGGCCGCGGACTCCTCCGGCCGCACCCGCGCGGGGGCCAGGGCGACCTTCGAAGACCAGGTGGCGACCCACGGCATGATCGTCGGCACACCCGACTCGGTCATCCCCAAGGTGCGCTACATCATGGAGGAGTTGAGGCCGGGAACGATCATCTTCCGCACGGGCGACGGCGCCATGGACCACGAGTCCCAGATGCGGACGTTGAAGCTGATGGGCGAGGAAGTCATGCCCAGGCTCCGGGAGATCGCCGACGAGCTGGGGCTCCCCGGCCCCTACGACGTCGATCCCAGGACCAACGAGCCGGTGACGGCCATGGCTTCCTGAGAGCCTGCGCCGCCGAAGATTGGTTGAATTGTCCTGCCCTGTCGAATTCGGGGCTTAGCCGGCTGGCCGCACGCCGGGAGGTGACCCATGTTCATCGGCCATTTCACCGAAGAGCCCTGGCAGGTGCCCGACTGGCCCGACGAGTGGGGCACGGGCATCCACAAGGTCAGCAACGCCGAGTACGACCCCCAGCGCGCCGCCAACCTGTACAACCGCTACCTCGACGAGAAGCTCTACGCGGAGGAGGTAGGATTCGACGGGCTGATGGTCAACGAGCACCACAGCGCGCCCTTCTGCATGAACGGCGTCGCCAACGTGCAGGCCTCGATCCTGGCCCGCATCACCACCAAGGTGAAGATCCTGCTGCTGGGGAACATCCTGCCGATCCATGACGACCCGTTGTGGCTGGCGGGGCAACTCGCCATGATCGACGTCATCTCCCGCGGCCGGCTGATCCCCGGGATCGTGCGCGGTTCGGGCGGCGAGAGCATCAGCCACAACATCCCGCCGCACTACAACCGCGAACGCTTCGAGGAAGCCCACGACTTCCTCATCAAGACCTGGACCACGCCCGGCCCGTTCCGCTGGGAGGGCAAGCACTTCCACTACCGCTACGTGAATCCCTGGGCGGTGCCCTACCGGAAACCGCACCCGCCCATCTGGGTGCCAGGGACCTCCAGCCGGGAGACCGTGGAGTGGTGCGCCCGGCACCGCTACCCCTACGTCATGCTGTCGACGCAGCTCGAGCTGACGCGCGAGATGTTCAAGGTCTACTACGAGACGGCGGAGGAGGAAGGCTACGACGCCGGCCCGCAGCACATGGGCTACATGTTCTTCGTTCACGTGGAGGAGACCAAGGCGAAGGCCATGGAGGTGGGGCGCACCCTGACCCAGGGCGTCCGCAGCCCCTTCGACCCGGGCGTCCAGCGGCCCATTCCCTGGATCATGAGCCCGCCGGGCCTGAACAGCCGGAACGCCGTGGCCCTGCGCCGCCAGATGACGGCTCCCGACGCAACAGGGAAGACCCGCGCCGGCGCCCTGGCCTCCTTCGAGGATCAGGTGGCCACCAAGGGCATGATCGTCGGCACCCCCGAGCAGTGCGTGGAGGACATCCGCTACATCATGGATTACCTGCGCCCCGGCATCATCATCTTCCGCACCGGCGACGGCGCCATGGACCACGAGTCGCAGATGCGCACCCTCAAGCTCATGGGCGCGGAGGTCCTGCCCGCCATGCGCGACATCGCCAAGGAGCTGGGCCTGCCCGGACCCTACGAAGTGGACCCGGCCACCAACGAGCCGGTGGAGGAGTTGGCGTCGGGAGGCGCCGCGGGCATGCGGCCGCCTCTCTCCTAGTGTCGTGTCCCGCAAAATACCCGGCATAATTTGCTGGTCTTTTTCGCCGTCGGCTGCGTTGCTCTTCCTCGCGTGGTGCCCGCCACTGCTTGTCATCGCGCCTTGCCGAGAGAATTATAAGGAATACTTGACAAGCGCTGGTGCACGGACTGCCGCAAGTACTTCAGCGTGAAGGTCGGCACCCCGATGCAGTCCAGCAAGCTCCCGCTCCGCAAATGGGTTGTCGCCATGTACATGATGACTACCAGCTTGAAGGGCGTCTCTTCGATGAAGGTCTACCGGGAACTGGGTGTCTCGCAGCCTACCGCGTGGTTCATGATCCACCGCATCCGGGAAGCGTGGGACACGGACGGCGCTGGCGGTTCGTTCCGTGGTTCAGTCGAAGTAGATGAGACCTAATGGGCGGCAAGGACCAACGGGATCGAAAGCTTCTGGAGCCTCCTGAAGCGCGGCTACAAGGGCACCTACCACAAGATGAGCGCCAAGGACCTTCAGAGGTACGTCAACGAGTTCGCCGGACGGCACAACGTCCTATCCCGCGACACGTTGGACCAGATGGCAGCCATCGCCCGCGGCTTTACCGCGAAGCGGTTGCGGCTCCAGGACCTCACCGCCGCGCTGGATGTGCCGGTGCCCCAGGCTGGCAGGGACGTGTTCTAACAACAACGAAGGGCCTGAGATTGCTCCCCGGCCATCCTTCATCGTTGATAACCATGTGGGTTGCCATGTTGCTGCCCAGCGCTCCGCTTTCCCGCCGGTGCGAGACAATTACCGGCAACGTGAATCCCTGGGCTATCTGTAGTGCCTTCTGAAACATCTTAGGACTGCCCTCCTCGATCGAGCTCGGGAATGTCGCCGATCTTCTCGAAGGTCGTGCTGTCGTAACCCTTGATCCGCCATTTGATCATCCAAACCTCCAAGCCTGTCGTTTGCTTCCCATCGCCTTTCGGCACGTCCGGCACGTGACCTCGGACGCGATGTTCGTGATCCAGCAGTACTCTGCGGCCCGCACGCACGGCGTGTCGTATACGTCCACGCCGATCTCGTACCAGTGAACCGCCTTGCTCTTGCTCTCGTATCTCGGAGGAATAGGCATGCGGCACCGGTTGGAGTTCTAATCCGCCACCTGTCTGGCAGTAAAGTGGGGGTTGCCCGTGGTCATGTAGCCGCCAGCCGTCCACTCGACATGAAGCCGACCGCTGCCACCGGTATACTCCTCCAGGACCTCCTGTGGCGTCAGGCCGGTGGCTGCCAGCTCCCGAAGCAGCCGTTGCACCTCGTCGTCATCGGAAACCAACACGCCGCTGATGAGCTCCGTTGTGCTGTCGTAACCCTTGATTCGCCATTTGGTCATTTGTCTCCTCCGGGCTCCTCGACGGCAGCGCGCTGCCCCGTCAGCACTGCCAGAACCTTCCCTGTCGCACTCTGAGCGAAAAGCCGCTCAACTCAGCTAGGCGTTCAAAGAACGGCTTTGTAAGTTGATCCAGCGCCGCCATGCCCCGCTTGTAGCCATCCACGGCCCGGATGATGTCATCCAGCGTCACCGGCCAGGGTTGCGGCTTCGGCGTAGCAATGGGTGCGTTCGTTGGGTTCAACACGGTCTCGACGTGTTCCGAGATATAGATATGCTCCGTCGCCACAGCAGGGCTGTGGCTGTACTTCCCCTCAAGCACATCCGTGCGGTAGGTGAATTCGGCTTCGGTGAGCCACGCCATGATGCCTCCCTTTCAGGTTGGGCCGGGAGGACGAATCAGCGCCGTCAAGTATTCTTTATAATTCCCCTTGCCGACGACGAAAAATCCTGCGCAACTTATGCCGGGTCTTTACGGGACACGACACTAGCTCTCGACTTGCTGGAGCCCAAGCTCAAGACGCATGCCCAAGGCGGCCGCGGCTCGTTTCAACGTGTGCAGCGTCACTCCTTCATTCTCTGGATCCAGCAACCGGTCCAGTTGTGATCGGCTGGTTTCCATGCGTTCGGCCATGCGCGCCTTGGAGAGTTTCTGTGCCTTCATCGCTTCCGTCAGCTTGTAGGCAAGAACGGCCTTGACCGCATCATTCTTCACCTCTTCGTAGATGCCGTCTTCCCGCAGCAAACTCTCAAGCGTGGAACCAGCGCCCGTGTCATCGGCCATGTTGGTACTCCTTCATTCGACGCTCCGCGAGCCTCAACTCTCGGAGCGGGGTTGACTGAGTCTTCTTGATGAAGCCGTGCAGGAGCAGCATCGTGGACCCTGAAATCGTAAAGAACACCCTGGCAATTCGTCCGCCTGTCAGATTGCTGCGCACCTCGTACAAACCCGGGTAGCTTACGAGCGACCGGCAGAGTGGTGGTCCACACGGCCAGCCGAACTCGACTGCCATGAGGTCTCGGCCAATCGATCTGCGGTCCTCGCGAGAAAGCGCTCCGAGCCAGTCGCGCACTGGTTCATGGCCTCTGGCTTGACGGTAGAATCGTGCGACTACGCGCTTCGGAGGAACCATCACGCCATAGTGTACCGTACTTGGTACAGTCGACACAAGGTTGCAGTGATGGGGTCGCAACCGACTCAGGTAAACACCGCCATGGACGCCGGCGGCAGGAACTGCACTTGAAGCCACCCTACCGGCGGCCGTATAGTCGTCCAAGGGGAGTAACGTATGAGAACGCAACTGTCCGACCCCTACCCTGCCTGTCCGTTCACCGACGGCCATTCAGAATGCTTGCCGCACTTGATTTGACGAGATGGAGAAAACGGTTTGATGAAACGCGACACTTTCGACGCGCTGGTCATAGGCGGAGGAGTCAACGGGCTCTCGGCGCTGTATCACCTTGCGCGGCTCGGCGTGAACCGGCTCGGGCTGGTGGAGCGGTTTTCCCTTGGGCACGAGCGGGGCAGCTCGCACGGGGCGGCGCGCATCACGCGGAGCGCGTATACCGCGCCGGAGTACGTGCGCCTGATGCAATGGGTGCACGCGGAGGAGTGGCCCCGGTTGGAGAAGGACGCCGGCACCCGTCTCGTCCACCCGAACCCAGGGCTTTTCGCCGGGGCTCCCTGCGAAGGCTTCAACAGCTACATCCGCGCGGTGGAGCAGGAAGACGTGGACGTGGAGGTGGTCACGCCGGACGAGGCGCGCAGGCTGTACCCGCAGTTCAAGCTGGAGGACGTCGAGCACGTGCTGCTCGACCGAACCGCGGGCATCGTCGCCGCCAGCGAGACAATGACGTCACTCGCCCGGCTGGCGCGCGCGAACGGCGTGCACATATTCGAGAACACCGTCGTCCACGGACTCGATCCCGGCACCGAGCCCGTCACCGTCGAGACCAGCGCGGGCGTCCTCAAGGCCGAGTGCCTGATCGTGGCCGCCGGGGCCTGGACAGGACAGTTGCTGCCGTTCCTGAAGCCCAAGCTCGCGGTCGCCCGCCAGACGGTAGGCTACTTCGTGCCCCCGGACAACATCGACGACTACCGGCCCGGCCGCTTCCCTGTGTGCATGTACATGGGAGAGGAAGAGAACGACGTGTTCTACGGCATGCCGGAGTTCGGCCGCGCCGGCGTCAAGTTGGCCCGCCACGTCCGGTACGCCAGGGACGACGATCCCGACGATCCGCCGGATTCCGTCGCCCAGTACCGGATCGACGACCTGCTCCGCTTCATGACCATGTTGTTCAGCGCCAGGGGCTGGACCCTCGCCGGCGCCGAGCACTGCCTGTACACGGTTTCCCCCAACGAGGACTTCATCATCGACCACCATCCCGAAAACCCGCGCATCGCCATCGGCACCGGTTTCTCGGGCCACGGGTTCAAGTTCGCCCCCCTCAGCGGCAGGCTGCTGGCCGAGCTGGCGTGGGACGGGAAGTTCTCCATACCCGAGGCCGAAACGGCACGGCGGCTGTTCTCGCTGCCGGACCCGCTCACGACGTGAAGTCGACCTCGTACAGGTCGTAGTGCGACTTGTGCATGCCCAGGTTGTCATAGGTCTGTTGAGCGATATCGTTCGTGCGCTCCACGTAAAGGCGTATGCCGCAGACGTCGCCGCGGGCGCCCGCAAGGTTCAAGACGTGGTCGTACAGCGCGCGATAGACGCCCTTCCGCCGCCAGCCGTCATCCACGTAGACGCTCTGGATCCACCAGAAGGTGGCGTTGCGCCAGTCGCTCCACTCGTAGGTGATGAGCAGGCTTGCCACTACCGCCGCCGTGCCGGCTTCGGCGGTGTCCGCGACCGCCACGAGGTAGAACCCCTTCTCCGGCGCTTGGAGCACGCCGGCAACGCCCTGCCGCAGCGTTGTGGCATCCAGTGTCTTGTCCTCGGTCTCGAGTGCCATCGCCTGCTGGAATGCCGCGATAGCCTCCACGTCAGCCAAGGTTGCCGTTCGTACACCTAGGTTCATCATCGGTCTCTTCGTCATTGTTCTCCGTTTGCGAAATAGCGCATCACCCCTCAATCCGCCTCCAACAACGGCTCCAGCACCGGCCACACGTTGTCCAGCAGCAGCGGCTGGGCCTCGGCGTTGGGGTGGATGCCGTCGCGCTGCATGAGGTCCTCGTCGAGGGCAACGCCTTCGAGGATGAACGGGACCAGCGCGGCGCCGGTGCCGGCGGCGACGTCGGGGTACATCCGGCGGAACGCCTGGGTGTAACGCGGCCCCAGGTTGGGGGTCATCTGCATGCCGGCGAGGACGGGCCTGGCGCCGGCGGCGAGCACGGCCCGGGTCATGGCCAGGAGATTGGCGCGGATGGAGGGCACGGGGTAGCCGCGCAGGCCGTCGTTGCCGCCCAGCTCGATGACGACGATGTCGGGCTTGTGGGTGGCCAGAGTCTTGGGCAGGCGCGCCAGGCCGCCCACGGTGGTGTCGCCGCTGATGCTGGCGTTGACCACGCGATGGCGCGCTCCCAAGCGCTCCTGCAGCAGCTCCACCCAGCCGCGCTCGCCCTTGCCGGTTTGAAGTCCATAGGCCGCGCTGATACTGTTTCCCACGACCAGCACGGTCTTGCCCGCGTCCGAAGCCGACGCCTGTCCGGCCGCCGCGGCAAGCGCGGCCACGAGCAGGGAAACCCGCAACAGTCCAATCAGAAGAGCCGGCGACCGGCCCATCGAGAAACCTTTCATGTCAGGATGCATATTGCGCGCCAGCGCCGTGGTCAAGCGCGTGCCCACATCCGAGGGTGATTTGACCATACTGGACGGTATCGATCTCACGGTCGATGGCGGCGCGCAGGTGGCCGTGGTGGGTGAATCCGGCTCCGGCAAGACCACCCTGCTGAGCATTCTCGCGGGCCTGGACCTCCCCACCAGCGGCGCCGTCTGGCTGGACGGGGAGGAAATCACCGCCCTGGACGAGGAGCAGCGCGCCCGGGTGCGCGCCCGCAGCGTCGGGTTCGTGTTCCAGTCCTTTCAACTCATCGACAGCCTCACCGCGCTGGAGAACGTAATGCTGCCGCTGGAGCTGCACGGCCGGCGGCAGGCGCGTGAAGACGCCTTGGGCTTCATGGAACGCGTGGGTCTGAGCGCGCGCACCACCCACTATCCGCTCCAGCTCTCGGGCGGCGAACAGCAGCGCGTGGCCATCGCGCGGGCCTTCGCCTCGGGTCCGAAGGTGCTGTTCGCGGACGAGCCCACCGGCAACCTCGACACCGCCACCGGCGGCAAGGTCGCCGACCTGCTGTTCGACCTGAACCGCGAGGCCGGCACCACGCTGATGCTCGTGACCCACGACGCCGCGCTGGCGGGCCGCTGCGCCGAGGTGATCACCCTGGACGCCGGGCGCATGCAAGCGCCGGCGGAGGCCGCGCCGTGAGCCTGTCGCTGGCGCTACGTCTCGCGCTGCGCGACTGGCGCGCCGGGGAGTTGCGCCTGTTGCTCGCCGCGCTGCTGTTGGCGGTGGGAGCGGTGACAGCGGTGAGCCTGTTCGTCGACCGTCTGCAACGTGCGCTGGTGGCGGAATCGGCCACGCTCCTGGGTGCGGACCGGGTCATCGACGCCTCGCGCGCGGTGCCGCAACGCTTCCGCGACCTCGCGGCCGCGCGCGGGCTCGCCGTGGCGGACGTCATCCGTTTTCCGTCCATGGCGTCCGCGGACGCCACCGGGCGTAGCCAACTGGCCAGCGTCAAGGCCGTGACCCCGGGTTATCCCCTGCGCGGCACGCTGCGGGTGGCCGACGAGCCCTTCGCCCGCGGCCGGCGCACCGACGGCCTGCCCGCCCCGGGCGAGGTGTGGCTGGACTCGCGCCTGTTCCCCGCCCTGGGCGTCAAGCTGGGCGACACGGTCTCCGTGGGCTACGCCGACTTCACGGTGACGGCCGTGCTGGCGTCGGAGCCGGACCGGGGCGGCGGCTTCATGGGGTTCGCGCCGCGGCTCCTGATGCGCGCGGAGGACATTCCCGCCACGCGGGTGATCCAGCCCGGCAGCCGCATCCGCTACCGCCTGCTGCTGGCGGGCGACGGCGACGCGCTGCGCTCGCTCCACGACACCATCCGCGACGAGCTGGCGCCCGGCTACCGCTGGCGCGACGTGCGCGGCGCCAACGCGCGCATCGACAGCGCCCTGGATCGTGCCGAGAGCTTCCTGCTGCTGGGCGGCCTGCTGACGGTGCTGTTGGCCGGGGTCGCCGTGGCCTTGAGCGCCCACCGCTACGCGCGCCGTCACTACGACCACGTGGCCGTGCTGAAGACCCTGGGCGCCACGCCGGGGGAAGTCCAGTGGGGCTACACCCTCGTGCTCCTGATCATCGGCGTGGCGGGGGCCCTGGCCGGCCTGGTCCTGGGCGCCCTGGCCCACTTCGGCATCATCGCGGCGCTCCGCGGCTTCCTGCCGGTGTCGCTGCCGCTACCGGGAGCGCGGCCCGTGTGGGTGGGCCTTCTCACCGGCTTCATCTGCGTGCTGGCGTTCGGCCTGCCGCCGCTCCTGCGCCTGCGCGGAGTATCGCCCATGCGCGTCATCCGCCGGGACCTGGCGCCGGGAACCGCCTCGGCGTTGACGTATGGCAGCGCCGCCGCCGGCGGCCTGGGCCTCCTGGTGTGGTACAGCGGCGACGCCACGCTGACGGGATGGGCGCTGGCCGGGGTGGCCGTGACCGTGAGCGTGTTCGCCGGGCTCGCGCTGATCCTCTTGCGCGGCGGCCGCGCCCTGGGCATGCAGGCCGGCAGCGTCTGGCGCCTGGCCCTGGCCGGTCTGCACCGCCGCCACCGCGAGAACGTTGGGCAAATCGTGGTCTTCGGCGTGGCCGTCATGCTGCTGCTGATCATGGTGCTGGTGCGCACGGCGCTCGTCGACGAGTGGCAGTCACGCATACCGGAGCGCGCGCCCAACCAGTTCGTGATGAACGTAGCGCCCGCCGAGGTGGACGCGGTCGAAACCCTGTTGAAGGCCCGCGCCGGTTACGACGGCAGGATGTTCCCGATGATCCGCGGCCGCATCACCGCGGTCAACGGGACCGGGGCGGCCCAGTGGCAACGAGAACGGCCGCGGCGACGGGAACGGCCCGACGACGAACGGGATGGCCCCGGCGGCCGGGGCCGGCCCGGAATCCTGCGCGAGCGCAACCTCACGTTCCTGGCGGACCTGCCCGACCACAACGTCGTGGTGGACGGCCAATGGTGGGCCGGCGGCGCCGCCCCGTCCGCATCGTTGGAGGAAGAGTACGCCACGTCCCTGGGGCTGTCGCTGGGCGACTCCCTGACCTTCGACGTCGGCGGCCTGCCGTTCACCGCCACGGTGACCAATACCCGGCGCGTGGCCTGGGACAGCCTGCAGCCCAATTTCTTCATCATCCTGTCCCCCGGGGCGCTGGACGGACAACCCGCCACCTACATGACCAGCTTCCACCTGCCCGCGGAACGAAGAGCCCTCCTCAACGAGTTGCTCACCCACCATCCCACCGTCTCGGTTATCGACGTGGACCAGATCATCACGCACCTGCGGCGCATCATCGCCCACGTCGCCCAGGCCGTGGAGCTGGTGCTGGCGCTGGTGCTGTGCGCCGGGTTGCTGGTGCTGATCGCGTCCATCCAGTCGAGCCGCGACCAGCGCCTGAAGGAGCTGGCGCTGCTGCGCGCCCTGGGCGGAACGCGCCGCCTCATCACCGGCGCGCTGATGGCCGAGTTCGCCGCGCTGGGGGCGTTCGCCGGCGTCGTCGCCGTCGTCGGCGCGGAAATCACCGCGTTCACGCTGAACCGTTTCGTGTTCGACCTGTCCACCAGCCTCCATCCGCAGATCTGGCCCGCAGGGCCGCTGTTCGGCATTCTGATGGTCACCGCGGTGGGTTACCTGGGCACGCGCCGGCTCGTCCGTACGCCGCCCGCCACCGCGCTGCGCGAACTGTAAGGGCGGCGGGCCTGCCGCCCCGGCTCCGGCACGCGCGTGCACGCACCGGCCGTGTGCCGTCCCGTTCACTCGCATGATAAGATGCGGGAAACCTTGTTCGCCGGCAGGCCGGAGGCGCCACGCGAGCAAGCGCAAGAAGGGAGGACGACGACGATGACGAAGGAACGCCCGGACCGCGTTTTCCGCGGCCTCGCGATCTGCTTCTGGCTCTTGGCTCTCTCCAACTTCGCCAAGCCCCTGCAGCTAACCGAGCACAGCGGTTTCGTTCTGTTCGGGACCCGCTTGACGGGCGGCGACAGCGTGTTGTGGAGCCTCGTGTTCGGCGTCTACCTGGTGGTCTACGGCCTGGGCCTTTGGTACATGAAGCGCATCGTCATCGGGATGGCGCACGCCTACGCCCTTTACGTCGTCGTGAACCTGTTCCTGTACTGGAGCCGCAACCCGCCACCGTCGGGCGCCGACGTCGTACTGGCGGTTCTGTACTCGCTCATCGCCGTCGGCGTGTCACTGGGCTCGGCCGTGCTGCTGAGCAAGCACCGGAAGGAATTGGGATAGGAACCGGACAGGAGGGCATCCTTGCCGACCATCACCGCACCCGACGGCACCCGTCTCTACTACGAGGAATCCGGGCGGGGCGTTCCCATCGTGTTCGTGCACGAGTTCGCCGGCGACCACCGGAGCTTCGAGCCGCAGATGCGGTGCTTTTCGCGCTCCCACCGCTGCATCGCCTTCGACGCGCGCGGCTACTTGCCGTCCGAGGTGCCCGACAACCCCGAAGCCTACGGCCAGGACATCGCCCGCGACGACGTCCTGGCGGTACTCGACGGCCTCCGGCTGGAGCGGGCGCACATCGTGGGGCATTCCATGGGCGCCTACACCGCGCTGCACGTGGCCATCCACCATCCCGGGCGTTGTCTGTCGGTGGCGGCCATCGGCTGCGGCTGGGGTTCCAATCCGGACGAACGAGACGCGCGCGCGGCCATGTGCGCGGACATCGCGCGCATGTTCCGTGAAGAGCCCATGGCGCGGTCGGCGGCCCAGTACGCCCGCTACCCCATGCGCAAAACCTTCGAGGCCAAGGACCCGCGCGGCTTCGCCGAGTTCGAGAAGACCCTCGCCGACCATTCGCCCGCGGGCCTGGCCCTTACCATGTCCCAGGTTCAAGGCCTGCGCCCGACCCTGTGGGACATGGAGGCGCCGTTGTCGCGGCTCCATGTCCCGTTGCTCGTCATCGTCGGCGACGAGGACGACCCGTGCCTGGACGGCAGCGTCTTCCTCAAACGCACGTCGCCCATGGCGGCGCTGGTGGTGGTGCCGCGCGCGGGCCATACGCTGACGCTGGAAGAGCCGGCCGCGGTCAACGCGGCGCTGGCGGACCTGTTCGGCGCCGTCGCCAACGGGACGTGGACGGCGCACCGGCAGGATTCATGAGCGGCGGCATGCCACAGGCGGGGTCCATACAGGTGTCCACGGCGGACGGCGTGGCGGAGTTGCGGCTCGCCAGCGGCGACAGCCGCAACGCCATCTCCATCGCCATGTGGACCGAACTCCGGCGCTTCGCCCGTACGGTGGCGCGCGACGGCACCGTACGGGTAATCCTGCTGGCGGGCGACGAGACGGTGTTCTCGTCCGGGGCGGACATCCGGGAATTCACCGCGCTCCGGGCTCCCGGCACCACACGCGCCTATGACGATCTGGTGGAGAGCGCCCTGCGGGCGCTGGAGGCGGTGCCGCAACCGACCGTGGCCTGCGTCGCGGGTCCGTGCGTGGGGGCGGGCGCGTCCCTGGCGTGCGCCTGCGACCTCCGCGTCGCGGCGGAGGACGCCTATTTCATGGTGCCGGCGGCGCGTCTGGGCTTGGGCTACGACCCGCGCGGGATCGCGCGCTTCGTGCGGGTATTCGGCGATTCGGTGGTACGCGGCCTTCTTCTGGGCGCCGGGCGTTGCGATGCGCGCACGGCCCAGGGCCACGGCGCGGTACATCGCGTGGTGCGGCCCGGCGACGTGCTGGAGGAGGGACGGCGCATGGCCCGCGACATCGCCGGGAATGCGCCCCTGACCCTGGCCGCGGCCAAGGCGACGCTGACCGCGCTGGCGCGCCGGGAAGGCGACAGCGAGACGTTGCGCCGGCTCGCCCTCGAGGCGGACGCCAGCGCCGACTATGCCGAGGGCCTCCTGGCTTTCAAGCAGAAGCGCAAGCCCGCGTTCCGAGGGCGTTAGACCACGGCCGGAACATGGCGCAGGACAATCTCATCCATACCCTGTATGGCGCCCGGGACGACGCGGCTCCCGCCTTCCTGCGGCCGGGCTCGGGCGCGCTGTCCACCGGCCAGGTGCTCGCCGCCATCGAACGGGCGGCCGGCGCGTTGGCGGCCTGCGGCGTCAAACCGGGCGAACGGGTCTCCGTTCGGGTGGAAAAGTGCGTCGAAGCCGTGTTCCTCGCTCATGCGTGCTTCAGGATCGGGGCCGTTCTCCATCCAATGAACACCGCCTACACGCCGCGGGAAGTGGGGTCGCTGCTGGAGGACGCGCGCCCTGCCCTGCTGGTGTGCGATCCGGCCGAGAGGGAAACCTTCGCCCCCGCGGCCGGACGGCTCGGGTGCCGGGTGGAGGATCTGCGCGGCGACCAGGGCTCCTTCGCCGAGGTGGCGCGCACATCCGGGCGCGCGCCCGCGATCGCCGACGTGCCCGGGGAGACGCCGGCCGCGCTGCTGTACACGTCCGGCACCACCGGCCGTCCCAAGGGCGCGTTGATCACCCACGGCAACCTGGCGGCGAGCGCTCGGGCGCTGGTGGAGGTATGGCGGCTGGGACGCGGCGACGTGCTGATGCACGCGCTGCCGGCCTATCACGCCCACGGCCTCCTGACCGCCATCAACGTCATGCTCACGGCCGGCGGCGCCGTCTGCTTCCTGCCCCGGTTCGACGCGGAGAGCGTGCTCCGGGAACTGCCGCGCTGCACCGTCATGATGGGGGTGCCGACGCACTACGCGCGCCTGCTCAAGGAACCCGGACTGGCGGACGCGGTGAGGAAACCGTTTCGCCTGGCCATCTCCGGCTCCGCGCCGTTGCCACCGGAAACCGCGCAGGAGTTCCGGAACGTCACGGGCATGGAGATCATCGAACGCTACGGCTCCACCGAGGCGGCCATCATCACCGCGGTCCCGCCCGGCACCGACGGACGCCGCGGTTGGGTGGGCTGGCCGCTTCCGGGTATCGCGGTGCGGGCCGCCAACGAGGACGGACGTTTCACCTCGTCCGCCACGGGGGTGCTGGAGACCCGCGGCCACAACGTCTTCGCCGGCTACTGGAATTGGCCCGAAGAGCAAGCGTTCACCGAGGACGGGTGGTTCGTCACCGGCGACGTGGCGGAGATCGACGGCGAGGGGTGCGTGCGCATCCTGGGACGGGAGACGGACGTGGTCATCTCCGGCGGCCTCAACGTGTACCCCAAGGAGGTGGAGGACGCCCTCGACCGCTGCGCGGAGGTGGCCTCCTCCGCGGTATTCGGCGTGCCTCATGCGGATTTCGGCGAAGCGGTGACCGCCGTGGTGGAGACCGCGACTCCGGCGGCGTTCGACGAAAGCGCCTGCATCGGGTATCTCAAGACGGAGCTTGCGTCCTTCAAGGTGCCGAAACGCATCCTTGTCGTGGACGCGATCCCGCGCAACGATCTCGGCAAGGTGGCCAAAGCGACGTTGCGGGAGCGGTACCGGGAGCTGTTCGCCCCAGTGGACAAAGCGTCGGACTCGTGATCGACAGGAGAGACCCATGGACCTGGAACTGCAAGGCAAGACCGCCGTCGTGACCGGCGGCAGCGAGGGAATCGGCAAGGCCATCGTGCAGGCCCTGGCTCGCGAGGGGGTGGACGTGGCCATATGCGCGCGCCGGGCGGGGCCGCTGGAAGCCGCGGCCGCGGAAGTGGCGGGCGCCAGCGGCCGCAGGATCGTTCCCATCACCGCGGACTTGACCAAGGACGAGGACGCGCGCGGCTTCGTCGAGGCCGCGGCCGACGCACTGGGACGCATCGACATCCTGGTGAACAACGCCGGCGCCGCTCCGGGCGGGGTCATCGAAAACCTGACCGAGGACGACTGGGACCTGGCGCTGCAGCTCAAGTTCATGGGCTACGTCCGCTGCATGCGCTACGCGCTGCCGATCATGCGCCAGCACGGTGGCGGGCGCGTCGTCAACCTCATCGGCAACGACGGCGTCAAGACGTCCTACTGGGAGGTCGCCCCGGGCGCGGCCAACGCCGCGGGGCAGAACCTGACCAAGTCGCTGGCGGGCCAGTACGGCAAGCACGGCATCAGCTTCGTGGCCGTGAACCCCGGCCCGGTGCGCACCGAACGCTGGACCGGGCTGGTGCAGGCCATGTCACGGGACATGCGCCTGAGCTACGAGGAGGCCGACCAGTTGGCGCCGCGCTCGATCCCGCTGGGACGCATCGCCGAGACCGAGGAGGTCGCCAATCTCGTGGTGATGCTGGCGTCGCCGCTCATGCACTTCGTCAACGGCACCATGATCGAAATCGACGGGGGCCAGGAAAAGGCCTTGATGGATCGTTCCCGTGACCGCGATTGACGTACACGCGCACTTCGTGCCGCCGAAGGCCCTGGAGGCGTTGTCCGCCAGGGGAGTGGAGCTGGGAGTCTCGCTGGTGGACAAGGGGGCCGGTGCCCAATGCTGCCGGTTCGACGACGGCCTGGAGGTGCGGCCCTTCCTTCCCGGCCTGCTGGACCTGGACGGACGCCTGGCGGAGATGGACGGGCAACGGGTGGCGCGGCAGATCCTCTCGGTGTGGACCGACATCTTCGGTTACGGTCTCGACGCCGCCCGCTGCGACACCTGGCACCGCATCCTGAACGACGGCATCGCCGAGCTGTGCGGCGCCCGCCCGGAACGGTTCGCCTGGATGGCGTCGGCGCCGCTCGTGGATGCGGCGGTGGCGGCGCGGGAACTGGAGCGTTGCGCCGCCAACGGCGCCGTCGGCGTCATCGTCACCGCCAACGTTGACGGCCGGAACCTGGGCGAGGCTCCTCTGGACGAATTCTGGAGCGCCTGCGAGGCCCTGGACATGCCGGTGTTCGTGCACCCTTCCCTGCCCCAGCCGCTGCCCCGGGCCGAGAGGTTCAGCCTGAACCAGACCTGCGCCTACACCATGGACACCACCCTGGCCGTGGGCTCCATGATCCTCAGCGGCACCCTCGACCGCTTCCCCGGACTGCGCCTGCTGCTGGCCCACGGCGGCGGCAACCTGCTGTACCTCATCGGCCGCTTCGACCGCATGCACGACGCCGCCAACCGGAGCGCGACCGGCGACAAGGCGGCACACCCGCCCAGCGCCTACGTGCAACGCTTCCTCTATGACAGCATCGTGCACAGCGGCGACGCGTTGCGGTTCCTCCGGGAGATGGTGGGGATCGAGCGCATCCTGCTCGGCGGCGACGCCCCGTTCCCGCCCGGCGACCCCGACCCCGTGGGAGGCCTGGAGAAGGCCGGCCTCGACGACGACGCCATCGAGCGCATCGCCGTGACCAACCCCATGAGGGAGTACCGCCTGGGCTAACGTGCCACCGCGCGGACCCGCCAACAGCCCCATGGACCAAGAAGCCTTCAATCGGGAGCTCATGGCTTTCCTGGCCGCGTCGCCCACGCCTTTCCACGCGGTGGACGGGATGGCGCGGCGGCTCATGGATGCCGGCTTCGAACGCCGCCCCGAGGCGGAACCGTGGGAGTTGAGACCCGGAGGGCGTTACTTCACCACGCGCAACGACTCTTCCATCATCGCCTGGACCCTGCCCCCCGTAACGCCGCTTCCCGAGAACGGCCTGCGCATGGTGGGCGCGCACACGGACTCACCCTGTCTCAAGGTCAAGCCGCATCCGGAGACCCGGCGGAAAGGCTATCTGCAACTGGGGGTCGAGGTGTACGGGGGCGCGTTGCTGAACCCCTGGTTCGACCGGGATCTGTCCATCGCCGGGCGCGTGAGCTACCTCGACCGCGACGGGGTCATCGCCTACGGTCTCATCGACCTCAAGGAACCGGTGGCGACGATTCCCAGCCTCGCCATCCATCTGGACCGGGACGCCAACGAGAACCGCGCCATCAACAAGCAGACGTACCTGCCGCCCGTGCTCGGACGGCCGGGCGAGGGCTTCGACCTGAAAACCCTGCTGCGGCAACGGCTGGAGGAGGGAGGCGCCGGGGTGGGCGAGATACTGGACCATGAACTGGTGCTCTACGACACCCAGCCGCCGGCCCTCGTGGGGCTGGAACGGGAGTTCATCGCGTCGGCGCGGCTCGACAACCTGTTGAGCTGCTTCGTCGGCCTGCGGGCGTTGCTGGAGGCAAGGGGCGACGCGGGCGCGCTCCTCGTGTGCAACGATCACGAGGAAGTGGGCAGCACCACGGCCTCCGGGGCCCGCGGCCCCATGTTGACCCAGATGCTGGAACGCCTCCTGCCCGACCCGGAGGAACGCAACCGAGCCCTGTCCCGTTCCATGCTCATCTCCGCGGACAATGCCCACGGCGTGCATCCCAACTTCCCCGACCGGCACGACGACAACCACGGGCCGCTGTTGAACCACGGCCCGGTCATCAAGGTGAACGCCAATCAGCGTTACGCCAGCAATAGCGAAACCGGCGCGACCTTCCGGCGCCTGGCAGCCGAGGAGGGGGTGGCGGTCCAGACCTTCGTGGTGCGCAGCGACATGGCCTGCGGCAGCACCATCGGACCGCTGGCCGCGGCCGAAACGGGCGTGCGCACGGTGGACGTGGGCGTACCCCAGTGGGGCATGCACTCCGTGCGGGAACTGGCGGGCGCGGCGGACGCGTTCAACCTGAGCCGCGTGCTGCGGCGCTTCTTCAACACGGCCGCACTGTGACGCGCCGTGCCGTGGGGCGCCTCAAGGGCACGTTGCCACGGGCGGTGCGGGGAACTCTCAGATTCGCCCGAGAAAGGGACCGTCGCGGCGGGCCGGCTGTTGCTGTGGCGACAACTGGCGCGCTCCGGGAAGCGCTTCACCCAAGGCCGCGAGCGTGGACAGGCAACGTGCCGCGTTCCGATTGCCGGAGCTGGCCTGGGTCGGGACGGCATACAAGCCGATGTGGGTCCGCAACCAGTTGTCCCTGAGCCGGACGAGCCGCCCGGACTCCAGATAGGCGTTCACGAAGCCATTCCAGCCGATGGCCATGCCCTCGCCGTTCGTGGCGGCATCCAGCAGCTTCTGGTAATCATCGAAGGATTCCGTTGGGGCCTTGGGCGAATCGCAGTCGTGTGCGCTGAACCAAGTTCTCCACATCGCCCACGTTTCACCGGACTCCACGGTTTCCAAACGTGGAATCTCCGCCCAGTGGCGCGGGTGCCTGCCGAAAGCCCGCTCGAAACGTCCGACGAGGGTCGGAGAGGCGACCGGCACGATCTCCTCGTTCAGCACCTTCACGGCCGCCGGATCGCTCGGCGCGGCCGCATACTCGAAGAGGATGTCGATCCCCGTCGGCGCAAGGAACTGCAGCATGTCGTAGTCACAGGTCAGAATGCGTATCTGCGCGTTGTCTTCCAACGCGCGCTTGAGCCTCGGAAAGGAGGGTTGCAGCAGGAAGTTGGCGATCTCCTTCGTGCACGCGATGGTCACCCTGGGAGTCTGCACGCCAAGCCCTTTGCTGGCGGCGTGCAGGTTGTCCAGCGCGGCCTTGACCGCGACATAGTAGTCCTGGCCGCTCGGTGTCAGGACGACTCCCCGGCCTTGACGCCGAAACAGCTTCTCGCCGATCCTCGTCTCCAGGTTGCGAATGTGGCGGCTGACCGCCGACTGGGAGGTAAGCAACTCCTCGGAAGCGCGTATCACGCCGCCGAGCCGTGCCGTGGCCTCGAACGCAACCAAAGCGCTGGTGGAGGGGACTCTGAAACTGGGTTCACTCATATCATTTATGATATCAGTTTTTTTCCGAAAGAAAAGAAATTTTTTGCCGTCGGTCACGGGGGGTCGCCCATCGACGATGGCGTCCGGTCCGGTTATAGTACATCCCCTCGACTAGCCGCACCAACAGGAG
Organism: Deltaproteobacteria bacterium; assembly: GCA_026712905.1. Taxonomy (NCBI): domain Bacteria; kingdom Pseudomonadati; phylum Myxococcota; class Myxococcia; species Deltaproteobacteria bacterium. The sequence continues at coordinate 26,641 of JAPOPM010000229.1, read as the reverse complement.
TGAAACCCGATGAAATCCGCAGACGAAAAGTTCGTGGACGTGGACGGCATCCGCACGCGCTACTTCGAGAAGGGAAGCGGCGAGAACCTCGTGTTGATCCACGGCGGTGTATTCGGCTCCAACGACGCCGCCGACTGCAGCCTGGACTGGGGGCTCAACTTCGACGCCCTGGCGCAGTGGTTCCACGTCTACGCCATGGACAAGCTCGGACAGGGGCTGACCGACAACCCGCCCGGCGACGACGCCTACACCATGGCCGCGACGGTGCGCCACGCCATCGGCTTCCTCGAGGCCCTGAAGCTGGGCGCCGTGCACGTGGTGGGCCATTCCCGCGGCGCCTACGTGGCCGCCCGCATGACCCTCGAGCGCCCGGATCTGGTGCGCTCGTGCATTCCGGTGGACACCAACACGCTGGCGCCGGGCATGGGACGGAACCATATCGTCTTCGCCGACACGCCGGAGCCGCGGCTCACGCGGGAAAGCCAGCGCTGGGTCATCGAACGCTACTCCTACAGCGGCGCGCACATCACCGAAGACTGGCTCGACTCCATGACCGAGATCGCGCAACTGCCCAAGTACCAGGAGACCGTGGACCGGATGGTGACCCGGGGCTTGCGCAAGAGTTTGTTCCTGACGAAGCACTCGCTTCAGAAGGAGGAGACGCTGGGCTGGATTCGCGACCGCGGCCTGCAGAGGCCCACACTGCTGGTGTGGGGCTACAACGACCCCACCGCCACCCTGGCCCAGGGACTGCGGCTCTTCGAGTTGCTGGCCATGCGCGAGCGGCGCTCGCAGATGCACATCATCAACCGGGCCGGGCACTTCTCCTATCGGGAGCACCCGCGGGAATTCAACGAGGTGCTGCGGGGATTCATTACCAGCCAGGGACGGTAGGCGCCAGCCCTACCCGCCGAGCCACTGCAACAACGCCTCCTGCGGGGCGTCCAACACGCCCTGGGGCCAGGGGATGTGGAGGGTGTAGTGGAAGATGCCCACGAGCACCGCCAGCGCCAGCGCGGTGTATCCGAGGGAGAGGCGCCACCCCGCCTGGGCGCGCAGCGCCAGGTAGAGCCACATGAAGAGCGGCACGCTCGGCAGGAAACCTATCAACCAGATGGATGCCAGCAAGCCCAGTATCCAGCCGAAGATGTCGGCGGCGCGGCGTGCGATGACGCGGCCCGGGACCCCGCGCTCCGCTTCCATGTCCATGATGCGAACGGCCCCTGGCACGGGGACGCGGAAGAGATCCAGAAGCAGTTGCGCGGCGCACATGCCCGCCGCGACCAGACCGATCACCAAGGGGAAGAGCCGCGCCTGGGGCGGCCAGCCGCGGGCGGTGACCACCCCCGTGAGCACCAGCAGCAGGATGGCAAGGGTGAACACGACGGGCACGCTCAGGTGGAAGCGGTACCGCGCCGACGCCGCCGGCTCGGGGACGGGCTCGTCCGCCGCCATGCCCGTCCGGGTCCACCTTTGGCCGTACACCAGGCTGACGACGATGAGCGCGCCGATGACGAGGACGATGGGGCGCCAAAGCCAAGTCACGCCGAAGTGGCTGGCGGCGATGAAGAAATAGTTCTCCAGCACGCTGCTCAGCACCAGCCCCAGGATGAGCGGCGGACGGGGCCAGCCGAAGCGCTTCATCAGCCATCCCAGGATACCGAAGGACAGCAGCAGGATCAGGTCGCCGAAGTGGCGCTTGGCCTGGAACGCGGCCAGGAACACGACGACGATGATCAGCGGCGCCAGCAGATTCACGCGGACGTTGGCGAGGCGGGCCAGGTGGTTGGTAAGGAGCAGGCACAAGCCGGTGCCGAAGATGTTGGCGATGGCGATGCTCCACACCATGGTGTAGGTGACGTCCAGGTGTCGGGTGAGCATGTCGGGCCCCGGACTGATGCCCTGGATGAGGAAGACCCCGAGCAGGATGGCCATGGAGGCGCTGCCGGGTACGCCGAAGGCCAGCGTCGGGATCAGCGAGCCGCCCTCCTTGGCGTTGTTGGCGCTCTCCGGCGCGATGACCCCGCGCACGTCGCCGGTGCCGAAGGTCTCGCGGGCGCCGCGCTCCGTCTGTACCGCGTGGCCGTAGGCGAACCAGTCCACCACCGCGCCGCCCAGGCCCGGGGTGGCGCCCACCCACACGCCCACGGCGCTGGAGCGCAGTACCAGGAACCAGTGGCGCAAGGCGTCGCGGATGCCCACGGTGACGCCGCGCAGCGCGTCCTTGGGCACGTCCGCGATGCGCGTGCCGCGGATCACGAGGTCCGCCATCTCCGGAATGGCGAAGATGCCGAGGGCCACCGGCACCAGCGGCACCCCCTCCCAGAGGTAGAGCTGGCCGAAGGTCCAGCGCATCTCGCCCACCTGGAAGTCCATCCCCACCATGCCCACCATGAGCCCGAGGGCCCCCACCACGAGGCCCTTGAGGGGCGCGCCGCCGCTCAGCACCGCCACCATGGAGATGCCCAGCATGCCCATCATGAAGAACTCGGGGGCGCTGAAGGCGAGCACGATGGGACGGAGCACCGGGATGGAGACGGCGAGGATCAGGGCCCCGAAAAGGCCCCCCATCATGGACGACATGTACGCGGCGCCGAAGGCCCGGCCCGCCTCGCCCTTCTTGGCCATGGGATGGCCGTCCAGGATGGTGGCCTGCGAAGCCGCGGTGCCCGGCACCCCGAACAGCACCGACGGGATGGTGTCCGACGTGCTCGTCACGGAGATGAGCCCGATCATGACCGCGAACGCGCTCAGGGTGTCCAGGTCCAGCGTGAACGGCAGCAGGATGGCGAGGCCCACGAGCCCGCCGAGGCCGGGGATGGCGCCCAGGGAGAGCCCCATGACGACGCCCAGACCCAGGAAGGCAAGACTCTTCGGCACCACCCCGGCGACACAGGGACAGCCGAAGATGTTCTCCACCGCGCTAAGGGCCGCTTCCCACATGGGCTCCCTTCCCTTGTAATTCCCGTGCGGTTTGGACTAGTCGTACGAACGTGTGTAGCCTACCGCAACGGATTCAGTGAGGACAAACCATGGGTATTGCAGCCATCGACCATTGGGTGCTCGTCGTCAAGGACCTGGAAGAGACCTTCGCGTTCTATCGCAGGCTCGGACTCGACGCGGGTTGGCAGGAGCGTCCGGGCGGGCGCGGCACGCGGCCGATCATCCGCATCAGCGAGACGCAGAAGATCAACCTGTACGTCGTGGACCGCTACGAGACCGAAAGCCCCACGCACGCGCCCAACTACGCCACCGGCGGCGCGGACTTCTGCCTGCGCTGGGAAGGGACCGTGCAGCAGGCCCAGGACTTCCTGCGGCAGGCCGGAGTCGCCGTCATCTCGGGTCCCGTGGCCCGCACCGGCTCCGAGGGCGTCGGCACCAGCCTGTACGTCCGCGACCCCGACGACAACCTGATCGAGCTGATGACCTACGGCGATCCCGCGTACGCGTAGTATCGCCGCCACACTCCCCACCCCTGGATTCCCGCTTCCGCGGGAATGACGATTCGGGGCGTTGGTGCCATTCCACCGCCGCCCTGACCGGCGGGCCGACTGAATACTGGAGTATGGGTTATGCCGCCTCGGGCCGCGGTCCCACGCTGATGGGGCCCGGCTCGTAGAGGGGCTGGTGGATGCCCGACTCGTCCACGTCGAGCTTGTAGAGCCCGATGGCGTTGTCCATCAGGATCTTCTTGCGTTCCTCCGCGGACGTGACGTCCTGCAGCGAGTGGGTGCGGCACCACACCGACCTGGGCCAGGTGGTGGTGCCGTGAGGATAGTCCACCGAGTACATGATCTTGTCCACGCCGATCTCGTCGCGGCTGCGGATGCCGTGGCGCTCGTGCCAGAAGGTGGCCCACATGTTGGACTGGAAGACATCGCTGGGTCTCCGCGTGAGCGTCGAGTTCTCCGCAACTTTGCGCTCCTCGAACTCGTGGTCCAGCTCCTCCAGCAAGTACGGGAGCCAGCCCACGCCGCTCTCCACGCTGATGGTCTTGAGCCGGGGGAACTTCTCGAACACGCCCGAGTAGAGGATGTTGGAGACGATCTCCATGTGGCTCACGAAGGTCATGGACACGCCCAGGGCGAGTTGGGCGCGCGCTTCCAGGGAGTCCCAGGGCGGCAGCGCGGGCAGCGCGGTGGAGTGCAGACAGATGGGGACGTCCAGGTCGCAGCACGTCTGGTAGACCGGGTCCCAGTAGGGATCGTTGAAGTGCTTGAGCCCGAGGATGTGGGGGGCGCCGTGCCACACAAGGGCCTTGTGGCCGCGCTTCACCGCGCGGCGGATCTCGGCCACGCACAGGTCCACGTCCCACATGGGGGTAACGCACTGGGCGATGAACCGGGGCGTGACGTCCTGCCACTCGTCGATGAGCCAGTCGTTGTAGGCCTGGATGCAGGCCAGGCGGAAGGCCTCGCTGCCCTCCTTCTGAAAGTTCTGATTGGTGATGCCGATGATGTTGGGGAAGAGCACCGAGGCGTCCAGCTCCTCCTGATCGAGGACCTTGAGGCGCTCCGAAACCATGTACGTGGAAGGAGGCACGTCCTCCCACCGCTTCACGTTGGGGTTGACGCCGGACACACGGGCCAGCCCGCCGAATCCCTTGGTGTCGCCCCCCAGGGACCAGGTTTGCGTGCCGTCGGGCATTTCGACGATGTGCGGGATGTCATCGCCGAACTTCGCCTTGGACATCCGGTTGGTCCAGACGTCGGGGGCCTCCTGGATGTGATCGTCCGCGGAGACGACGCCGTACTTCATTTTGAGCGTTGCCATGAGCCTTCAACCTCCCAGCGGCCGGATTCCGCCGGCCGGAGCGGGTTCCAATCGAGAACTATTTCGGTTCCAGCCAGGTCCGCCACAGCCCGCCCGTGGCGTGCCAGTATTCCTGCGTGGGACCGCGCTCCCAGTTCTTCACCTCGTCGCGCCAGACGTAGTTGCGGATGTTGGACCACCCGATGATGTAGTGGACCACGTCGTCGACGAAGTATGTCCGGGAAAACTTCTTCCAGAGAGACAGGCGCTTGGCCCGGTCCGACTCTTCCATGTATTCGGTCACGAGCTTTTCCAGGTCGGCCGTGCAGTACCGGGTGACGTTGCTGACGCCGTGCTTGCCCTCGGTGCAGCCCAGGTGCTGGACGTTGGCCACCAGCGGCTCTCCGGTGCCGCCGGAGCCGTAGACGGAGACGTGCAGCTCACCGTTGATGGTCTTCTTGATGAGCTCGGCTCCGCCCAGGTTCTGGAGCGAGAACTTGATGCCCGCCTCGGCTGCCTGCCGCATGATGGGCTCGGTCCAGGGGTCGCCCTGGCCGCGGGTGGCTCCCAGGGTGATGGGCTCGCCCTTGTAGCCCGCCTCCTTGAGCAGGCGCTTGGCCTCGGCGACGTTGCGCTTCCACTTGAAATCCAGGGCCTTCTCCCAGTCGGTGCCCGGCACGGCCCAGGTGAGTGTCGGTACGCCGAGCCCGAACGTGGCCTCGTCGAGGATGGCGACCTTGTCCAGCGACAGCGCGATGGCACGCCGCACCCTCGGGTCGGACACCGGCGCCGTCTTGGTGTTGAAGGTGAGGATCCTTTGCCCGGCGGCGCCGATGGGCATGTAGTGCAGCCCCTTGATGCGCTTGCTGTCGATGCGCTGCACGAAAGTCGGACCCAGGCGCTCGGTCAGGTGGACATCCCCCGCCTGGACGGCGGCTGCCCGCGCCGCCTTTTGCCGGATCACGATGAAGCGGACGCCGTCGAGGTAGGGGGCGCCGCCCCAGTAGTCGTCATGACGGACCACGTGCAGCTCCTGGCCCGGGGTCCAGGACTTGAACTTGAAGGGCCCGGTGCCCGCCGGCGGCCTGTCGCCCTTCATCTTCTGCTGGCCTGTCGCCAGGGAGCCGGCCGGAGCGATGTGAAGCGTGGAAGTATTGGCGAGTATCTCCGGCAAGAGACCGCGCGGGCCGGGCGCCTTGAACTTCACGGTGTGCTTGTCCACGGCCGTGGCCGAGGCCACGTTGTCGGCCAACTGGCCCTGGCCCGCCGCGCCGTTGGCGGGCTCCCTGATGTGGTTCACGGACCAGACCACGTCCTCGGCGGTCAGCTCCTTGCCGTTGTGGAACTTGACCCCCTTGCGGATCTTGAACGTCCACTCGCTGGAATCGTCGTTGGGCGACCAGCTTTCCGCGAGCCACGGGTGAATGTCGCCCTTCTGGTCGTACATGACCAGTGGCTCGTACATGTTGTTCTTGATGTACTCGGGAATTGAGGTGAAGGCCACGAATGGAATGGGCGTGCCGATGCCCTTGGCGTTGCCCAGCTTGAGCGTCCCGCCGACGCGGGGTTTGTCCGCGGCTTCGGCAGTGAAGCCGGGGCTCAGCGGACCGCCGTCGGGCGCGGGAGCTACGAGCAATGCCAACACCAACGCGGCGCCGGCAACTGATGCGCGCCCGGCAACTCTCCAGGTCTCGCTCTTCATGTGATGTCTCCTTCCATGCGTGAGCACGGTACGTTGGGGCTTTGAAACGCCCGCACGTGGTCCAAGGGTCCCGCGCATCATGTCACCGGGGCGCGACGGGTGTCAACTTGCGGCGCGCGCCCCTCACCCCTCCCGGATACGGCTACTGCCCGCGCCGGTTCAGGGTCATGCGCGTACGCGGGTCCATGCGGTCGCGCAGGCTGTCTCCCACCAGGGTAAACCCCAGGATCACGCCGGCCAGGGCCAGGCCGGGGAAGACCGCCAGCCACGGCGCCACCTCCAGGAAGTCCTGGGCCTCCCGCACCATCAGGCCCCAACTGATGTAGGGCGCCGACAGGCCGAGACCCAGGTAGGAGAGGGCCGCCTCCACGCCGATGGCGCGGGCGAAGTCCAGGGTGATCTGCACCGCGACGGGCGCCATGATGTTGGGCAGGATCTGCTTCGTCAGCACGCCCATGGGCCGTTGCCCCATGGCCCGGGCGGCCTCGACGTACTCCCGTTCCTTGTGCGTCAGCACGCCGCTGCGGACGATGCGCGCGTAGCGCGGGACGGAGCTGAAGGCGATGGCGAACCACAGCATGGCGACGCTCGGCCCGGCCAGGGCCACCAGGGCCAGGGCCAGCACCAGCGACGGGAAGGCCATGATTCCCTCCATCACCCGCTGGACGATCGCGTCGAAGGCGCCGCCCACGTAGCTCGACAGAGCGCCCAGCGGCGCGCCCAGGAGCAGCGCCACGATCACCGCCCCCGCGGCCACGTGCAGGCTCACGCGCGACCCGGCGACGACGCGGGTCGCCACGTCCCTGCCGATGCGGTCGGTGCCGAAGGGGTGCTCCCAGGTCGGCCCTTGCATGCGCACCTTGATGTTGGGCGTGCGGGTGTCATAGGGCGAGAAGCCGGGTCCCACCAAGGCGAGCAGAATGTAGAGAAGTAGCAGCAGGAGGCCCACCGCGGCTCGCGGATCGTTACGCGCCGCCCGGACGGCACGGCCGGACGCGCGCCTCAGACGCGACCCCGGCGCGGGTGGGCTCGGAGGATAGGCGGAAGGATATGTGACTTGGGATTCCACCCGACGCTCCTACCGATAGCGGACCCGCGGGTCCAGCACCGCGTAAAGGATATCCACCACCAGATTGACGGCGATGGCGAGAAAGACCATGAACAGCACCACCCCCTGCACTACCACGAAGTCCCGCGTGAGAATGGAGTTCAACAGCAGGAAACCGATCCCGGGATAGTTGAAGACGTTCTCGACCACGGTTACGAGTCCGCTCAGGTAGGCCATCTGGAGGCCCACCACCGTCACCGTCGTCATCAGCGAGTTGCGCAGCACGTGCTTCCACAACACCAGCCTCTCGCTCAGCCCCTTGGCCCGGGCGGTGCGCACGTAGTCCAGGTTCATCTGTTCCAGGAAATCCTGGCGCTGGAAACGCAACACCGTGGCGGCGACGTTGAGGGCCACCACCGTCGTGGGCAGGATCAGGTGCCGCAGGAACTGCACCAAGCCCTCCTGCGGGGGCGTGTATCCGATGGAGGGAAGCCAGCCCAGGTACACCGCGAACACGAGGATGGCGACGAGGGCCAGCCAGAAAGTCGGCACGGTGATGCCCAGGATCACGAAACCCGTGGCGAAGTGGTCCCACTTGGTGTTGTTGTGGATGGCGGCCAGCACGCCGCCGGGCACGGCGATGGCCACGGCCATGATCACGCCGCCGACCATGAGGTACGCCGTGGGCACCAGGCGGAGCAGGATGACGTCCAGGGCCGGCACCCGGTAGGTGATGGAGGCCCCGAGGTCGCCCCGCACCATGTCCCACAGCCAGTCGAGGTACTGGACGACGAGCGGCCGGTCCAGGCCCAGCCGCAGGCGCATGGCGTTGTAGACGTCCTCGGAGATCGGCGCCCCTTCCACCGCGCCCAGCATCACCAGCACCGGGTCCCCGGGAATGATCCTCATGACGAAGAAGACCACCATGGTGACGACCAGCACCATGGGCACCAACTGCACGAGGCGCATGGCGACGTACCGTATGAGCACCGCGGTGTTCTCCTTTGGCCTGCCTGACAGCCGGCAACCGCGAAACGACGCGGTTCGCACCGCAGACACTGCCACAATTCGCGTCGCCGCACAAAAAGCGCGGTCCCGGCCGGTGCCGGGGAGTCAACGCCGGTGGCGGCTGCCTTGACAAATCGAGGCCAAGTCACATAGTGGGGGCCATGACACGGGCGCCGCGGGATGGCGTCGGTGGGGACAGGACGTTCGTAACCTGTCCGGTCGGTTCGAACGGACAGACACGGGACGCATCAAAAGGAGGCGACGCATGACTATTTTCCGCACTATCCTTGGAGCCTTGATCGTGCTCGGTTTCCTCGTCCAGGCCGCGGTCGCGGACGAGTCCGTCTACAAGGGCAAGCAGGTGGTGATCGTGGTGTCCGCGGACGCCGCCACTTCCTATGACCGCTACCCGCGCACCGCCGCGCGGCACATCTCGAAGTACATTCCCGGAAACCCGAAGGTGGTGGTGAAGAACATGCCCGGCGCCTCGGGCCTGGTGGCGGCCAACTGGCTCTATAACATCGCCAAGAAAGACGGCCTCACCATGGGCGCGATTCACCGGACCCTGCCGCTGACCAGGGCATTGGGCGTCAAACAGGCGCGCTTCGATCCGGTGAAGTTCAACTGGATCGGCACGCCGGTGCAGGAGACCGCATCCTGCTTCGTCCGCTCCGACAGCGAGTACAAGACCGCCGAAGACTTGGTGAACGCCAAGGGCCCGGTGAAGATGGCAGCTACGCAGCCACGCTCCGACATCTACATCGTGCCCCTGATGCTCAACAGCGTCATGGGCACCAACATGAAGGTGACCTCCGGGTACCGCGGCATCATGGCCACCGCCCTGGCCGTGGACAAGGGAGAGGTAGACGGCATCTGCGGCTGGGGCTACGCCTCGCTGAGGGCACTCAAGAAGGACTGGTTCGAGAAGAAGGCCATCCGGATCCTGGTGCAGGTCGGCCGCGAGAAGCACCCCGGACTCAAGGACGTGCCCCTGGCCTCCGACCTCGCCAAGGGCGACAAGAAGGCCATCCTGGAGGTCTACAACAAGCAACTCTCCGTGGGACGGCCCTGGACCATGCCTCCTGGAGTGGCTCCGGAACGCGTGGAGACCATGCGTCGGGCGTTCGCCCAGGTGATGAAGGATCCGGCATTCCTCAAGGACGCGGCGAAGGCACGGATTCAGATCAACCCGCTGCACGGCAAGGAACTGCAAGCGCTGGTTGAGCAGATGGTCGACATCCCGGAGGCGAACAAGCCGCTGCTGAAGAAGACGTTCAACTACTGAGGCGGGTGACAAGTCACAGGAAGCCACGGACATGGCACCTACCCTTCCCTCCCTTGCGGCAGCAGCCGCGTTCGCCCTTATGCTTGCCCTCTCCGGCGCCACCGCGGGGGCCGCCGAGGGCAAGCATGCGGGCATGGTGCTCATCCCCGCGGGCGAGTTCACCATGGGGCGCGACGGCGGTCCGCCCGGGGAGGGGCCGGCCCACAGGCTCTTCCTGTCGGCGTTCTTCATCGACCGGAACCTCGTCACCATGAAGGAGTACGCGCGCTTCATCTCGGCCAAGGGGCCGGTGGGACCCAAGGGCGAGATGTACCTGGACGTGCTGGATGACGACAACCGCATCCACCCGGTGGGCGACACCTGGCAAGTGGAGAAGGGTTGGGAGGACTACCCGGCCTCGGAGATGGCGTGGCACGGGGCGGTGGCGTACTGCAAGTGGCTCGAGAAGAAGCTGCCGAGCGAGGCCGAATGGGAGAAGGCCGCGCGCGGCACCGACGCGCGGCTGTACCCGTGGGGCAACGGCCCGCCCACGGCGGAGCTGGCCTTCTTCGGCGGCTGGCGCGGCGAATCGGTGCCCGTGGGGCGGTATCCCAAGGGGGGGAGTCCCTACGGCGTCATGGACATGGCCGGACAGGTGTGGGAGTGGACTCGCTCCACCGCGACCTCCTACCCCTACGACCCCAAGGACGGGCGCGAGAACCTGTCGGTAGCGTACCCGCGGGTGACCCGTGGCGGCAACGCCTCCAGCGATGCTGACGGCCTCACCGCCACCTCACGGCACATCGTGGACCCCGGCAGGCAGGCCAGAGGCCACGGTTACTACGGCTTTCGTTGCGCGTCCAAGGTCGAGATGGTGTTCTGACCGAGCGCCGATCCATCGTTTCGTTCTCTCGTCCGTTCGTTTTTCCGCGTTCCGCACCGGGGCGAGCGCGCGGTTTTGGCCGCCACCTTGCGTTTCCGCCGCCACCGGGCTATCTGATTACCTAGACCCGGCAGAGGAGGCGGTTGAGGTGTCCGTTTCCCCGCTCACCGCGTACGCCTGTACGATCCTGCCCCGGCAAATTCGCGATCCACCGCCCGGAGGTATTCATGGCCCTGTTCTTTCATTCCCAGGACGTGGACGAGCTGGTTCCCTTCCCGGAAGCCGTCTCCATCACCGAGAACGCACTCAGGAGGATCGGCACGCCCGAGGGCGTCAACGCGCCGCGCAAGCGCTTGAACCTGCACCGCACCGTGGCCGAGGCGCCGTTCGACACCGTGCTCAACATCTACGCCGGCGGCTCGTCGAGCTACGGTGCCGTGGGTGCGCAGGTGGCGCTGCACCGGAAGGCCATCGTCGGCGACCAGCAGCGGCGGCCGCCCTACAATCCCGACCAGACCGAGCTGGCACTGGTCTACGACGCGGACACGGGGACCCTCCTGGGGATCATGGCGCACCGCCCCAAGCACGCGGCCGGGGTCGCGGACCTGCGCACGCCGGCCACGAGCCTGGCGGGCCTCGACCTGTTGGCCAAGGAGGACGCGCGCACGGTCGGCATCTACGGCTCCGGCAACCAGGCCTACTCCACCTTCGTGGGCCTGACCGAGCTGCGGCAGATCGACAGCGCGAAGGTCTACAGTCCCACGCCGGCGCACCGCGAGGCCTTCGCCCGGAAGATGACCGAGATCACCCGGGTGCCGGTGGAGCCGGTGGCGGAAGCGCCGCGCGCCGCGCAGGACGTGGACATCATCCTGTGCATGACCAACACCAACGTGCCGGTCATCGACGGCTCCTGGCTGGAGCCGGGCCAGTACATCATCTCGGTCATCGGCAGCAACATCGAGTTGGTGAAGAGCGGCAACCTCGACAAGCCGCGGCGGGAGATCGACGACGGCACCCTGCAACGCTGTGACTTCGTCGTCGCCCTCTCGCGCGAGCAGGCGGTGGACTCCCAGCAGGGCGACATCTACTGGCCGGTCCACGACGGCGTCATCACCTGGGACAAGGTGGTCGACATCGCCGACATCCTGACCGGGAAGGCGCCGGGACGCACCAGCGACGACCAGGTCATCCTGTACAAGAACCAGGGAGGCCAGGGTATCGTGGACATCGCCCTGGCCAAGAAGCTGTACGAACTGGCGCGGGAGCACGGCAAAGGGTTCGATCTGGATATCAAGGCGCGGGAGAACTGGTGGGTTCAGGGGGGGCGTGAAGACTATTGGTGCTAGTGTCGTGTCCGTAATTTGAATGTGACAAATCACTAGGCTATATAGGGGAACCCGGAGTCAAGATAGGGCTTACACCGGGTTCACAAGCGTTCTGGGAGTTCGGATGGCCAAAACGGAAGTACCCGAAACGGTAGTCTGCCCGAACTGCAGCCACAAGGTCGTCATCAAGCTCTACAAGGTCGACGTCAGCATCAATAGCTCCCAGGGTCGCTTCCACACAGTCTACCACCGCCGGGAGCCGGCCTATACGGTTTATTGCATCAACTGCGGGCACTTCATCACCAACGATCCCAAGGGCACACCCCCCAAGAGCGACGACTCGGCCAAGACCACGGCAGCGGCCAAGACACCACCGCGACGGGCTCCATCGAAACGAAAAGGCACCAAGTAGAGGGAACGCATGGATGTGAACGAGGCTGTTCGGAAGTTCGTGAAGGAAGCGGCGGCCATGTGCCGCCCCGACAACGTCGTCTGGTGCGACGGTTCGGAGGAAGAGCGGGAACGGCTGACCCAACTGGCGATCCGCGAGGGCGACCTGATCCCGCTGGACCAGAAGAGCCTGCCGGGCTGTTACCTCCACCGCAGCGCCTCCAACGACGTGGCGCGCACGGAGCACCTGACCTTCGTGTGTTCCCGCGAGCAGGACGACGCCGGCCCCTCCAACAATTGGATGGCGCCGGACGAAGCCTACCACAAGCTCAAGATGATCTTCGACGGCTCCATGGCCGGGCGCACCATGTACGTCGTTCCCTTCCTCATGGGACCGGCGGGCTCCCCCTTCAGCAAGGTCGGCATCGAGCTGACCGACAGTGTCTACGTGGCTCTCAGCATGGGTTCCATGACGCGCATGGGCCAGGTCGCCCTCGACCACCTCGGCGACTCCGACGACTTCACCCGCGGACTCCACTCCAAGGCGGACCTGAACATCGACCGGCGCTTCATCTGCCATTTTCCGCAGGACAACACCATCTGGAGCGTGGGTTCCGGCTACGGCGGCAACGCGCTGCTGGCCAAGAAGTGCATGGCGCTGCGGCTCGCCAGCGTCCTGGGCGAGCGGGAAGGCTGGCTCGCCGAGCACATGATGATCGTCGGCATCGAGAGTCCGGAGGGGGAGACCACGTACGTGTGCGGCGCGTTGCCGAGCGCCTGCGGCAAGACCAACCTCGCCATGCTGGTGCCACCCGAGTCCATGAAAGGCTGGCGCGTCTTCACCGTCGGGGACGACATCGCGTGGCTGCGGGTGGGCGACGACGGGCGCCTATGGGCGGTGAACCCCGAAGCCGGGTTCTTCGGAGTGGTTCCGGGGACCAACTCCAGGACCAACCCCAACGCCATGCGCACGATCCGGAAGAACACCATCTTCACCAACGTGGGGCTCAAGCCCGACGGCGGCGTATGGTGGGAGGGGCACGACGATCCGGCGCCCGAGCGCGTCACCGACTGGCGCGGGCGTCCGTGGCACCTCACCAAGGAGGGCCCGGTGGCCCATCCCAACAGCCGCTTCACCGTGCCAGCCAGCGAATGCCCGTCCATCTCGCTGGAGCGCGAGAACCCCCAGGGCGTCCCCATCAGCGCCATCCTCTTCGGCGCCCGGCGCCAGAAGCTGGTTCCGCTGGTCTACCAGTCCTTCGACTGGGCGCACGGCACCTTCCTCGGCGCCACCCTGGCGTCGGAGACCACCGCGGCCGCCACCGGAGCCGTCGGGGTGGTACGGCGCGATCCCATGGCCATGTTGCCGTTCTGCGGCTACAACATGGGCGACTACTGGAACCACTGGCTCTCCATGGGCAAGCGTCTGACCCATCCGCCCAAGATCTTCCGCGTGAACTGGTTCCAGAGAGACGAGCGCGGCGGATTCCTGTGGCCGGGGTTCGGTGAGAACCTGCGCGTGCTCCAGTGGATCATCGAGCGCTCCCGCGACGGCGGCAGCGCCGACGAGACTCCCATCGGCTACCTGCCCAAGCCTTCGAGCATCGACTGCGCCGGCGCCGACGTCACCGGCGGCGCCCTCAACCGTCTGCTCCACGTGGACCGGGAAGGCTGGCGCACGAACCTGCGCAGCCAGTCCGAATTCTTCGAGAAGTTCGAAGACCGCCTCCCGGCCGGGATCAAAGAACAGCACGCGAACCTCAGGCAGAGACTGCGGGCCGGTTAGCCTGATCCTCACCTGCCTGCTCGTTGTGCAGTTGCTCGTTTGTTGAGCAGGCACGGCGGTGAGTCCACCCGCGCTCGCGGCGGAAAACCCGTTTTCCGCTCGTCGATCTCGCCACGACCGTCCGTATCGGCATTGGCACGCAACTTGCGTCTTCTGATGACATCCACTCCGCGCTAGAACCGCGAGGTTGGAAATCACTTCAAACGGGGGACAAAGTAGTGGAAATCAACAGCGGTGACACCGCCTGGATACTCACCTGTTCGGCGCTGGTGCTGATGATGTCCATTCCGGGACTGTTCCTGTTCTACGGCGGCCTGGTCCGCACCAAGAACGTCCTCGGTACCATCATGCAGACCTTCGTCGTCGTCGCCCTCATCAGCATCTCGTGGGTGCTGTGGGGCTACACGCTGGCGTTCGGCCCGGACGTGGGCGGCATCGTCGGCAACTTCAAGTGGTTCGCCTTGAACGGCGTGGGCGCGGAGCCCAACCCCGACATCGTGGAGGGTGTCCCGCACCTGGCCTTCATGGTGTTTCAGATGATGTTCGCGATCATCACGGTGGCCCTGATCACCGGCGCGTTCGCGGAACGGGCGAAGTTCAGCACCTTCATCGTCTTCGCGCTCCTGTGGAGCACCTTCATCTACTCGCCGCTGGCGCATTGGGCGTGGGGCGGCGGCTGGATGGGTTCCATGGGCGCGCTGGACTTCGCCGGCGGCACCGTGGTGCACATCAGCTCCGGTGTCTCCGCGCTGGCCGCGGCCCTGCTCTACGGCAAGCGGCGCGGCTACGGGCGCGACGCCATGATGCCCCACAACCTGCCCTTCAGCGTCATCGGCGCCGCTCTCCTCTGGGTCGGCTGGTTCGGCTTCAACGCCGGCAGCGCGCTGGCGGCGGACGGCCTGGCGGCGGTGGCCTTCGTCACCACCAACACGGCGGCCGCGGCCGCGGCTCTGGCGTGGATGTTCACGGAGTGGGCCACCGGAGGCAAGCCCACCTTGCTCGGGGCCGCCACCGGCGCGGTCGCCGGCCTGGTCTCCATCACACCGGCCGCGGGCTTCGTAAGCCCCGGTTCCGCCATCATCATCGGCGCGGGCGGCGGCATCCTGTGCTACGCCGCGTGCAACCTCAAGGCGCGCATGGGCTACGACGACTCGCTGGACGTGGTGGGCGTGCACGGCGTCGGCGGCGTGTGGGGTGCCCTGGCCACCGGCCTGTTCGCCTCCACGGTCGTGAACTCCGGCGGCGCCGACGGACTGTTCTTCGGCAACCCCGCGCAACTATGGATCCAGTTCATCAGCGTGGTCGCCACCATGGCGTTCGCGTTCGTGGGCACGCTGGTGATCCTCGGCGTCCTCAACGCGACCATGGGTCTGCGCCTGTCCGACGACGACGAGCAGATGGGCATGGATTTGAGTCAACACGAGGAACGGGGTTATAGCTGGTAGGCGTTCCCGCTTCATCGCGCAGGAGGAACTTCATGAAAAAGATAGAAGCCATCATCAAGCCCTTTCGGCTGGATGAAGTGAAGGAGGCGCTGACCGCCGTCGGCGTCTCGGGCATGACGGTCAGCGAGGTCAAGGGATTCGGGCGGCAGAAGGGCCACACCGAGCTTTACCGCGGCGCGGAGTACACCGTGGACTTCCTGCCCAAGGTCAAGATCGAGGTGCTGGTTCCCGAGGATCTGCTGGCCGGCGCCGTCGACGCAATCCTCAACTCGGCCCAGACCGGCAAGATCGGCGACGGCAAGATATTCGTCACCACCGTGGACGAGGTGATCCGCATCCGCACCAACGAACGCGGCGACGAAGCCCTGCGATAACTCTCCCCAAGGGGCGGGCCTCGAGCCCGCCCCTTCCCCGCGCGGGCCGACGCTCCGGGAGCGCTGGCGGTTCCGGGTGTGCTCGTGTACGAACACGCCATAGGACTACACCCTGGAGGCCCGCATGCTCATTCAGTTCATCACCTTCGGAGAAAACCCCGCGGTCGTCATAGCGCGGGAACGCGGCCTCTTCGCCGCCCACGGCATCGAGGTGGAGACCATCGTCACCCGCAGCTCGACACAGCAGATGCGCGGCCTGAGCGACGGCACCTACGACGTCGCCTCCACCGCCTTCGACAACGTGCTCGCCTGGTCCGGGCGCGAGGGCGCCGACATCCACGCGGTGGCGCGGGCGTCCGAGCGCATGGGCCTGCCGGTGTACGTGCGCCCGGAGATCGGTGACTGGGAAGACCTGCGCGGCCGCCTGCTGGCGGTGGACGCGGTGGACACGGCCTACGCCCTGGTGCTCCGGAGGATCCTGCTGGCCCACGGACTGGACATGTTGCGCGGCGACTACGAGCTGGACCCGGTCGGGGCCACGGGGCCGCGCTTCGAATCCATGAAAAGCGGCAAGACCTTCGCCGGCATCCTGAACCCGCCATGGGACCACAGGGCGGAAGCCGAGGGCATGCGCCGCATCGCGGACTACCGCGAAGTGCTGCCCAACTACCCGGGCGGGGTCTTCGCGGTCACCACCGCGTGGGCGGCGGCACACCGGCGGGAGCTGGTGGATCTCCTCAAGTGCCTCGCCGAGTCCACCGCGTGGGGCAACGACCCCGCCAACCGGGCGGAGGCGCGGGGAGTGCTGCGCGACGCCTTGGAACTCGACGAGGCAGGGGCGGCCAAGGAGCTGTCCTCCCTGCCGGCGACCACGGAACTCGACGTCGACGGGTTGCAGGTGCCGCTGGATCTCCGGGTCTCGTTCGAGCTGCCGCCCGGCAAGGGCGCCGACCTCGCCGTCTACTACGACCCGCGGTATCACGCCGAAGCGGCCGGGTAGTGTGACGCAGGGCTCCAAAAAACAATTGATCAGAGCTTCTCGCTGTAGTAATTTCTGACGCCTACGTCACCATGGCCAGACGGAAACCAAATTCGACGCTGCCGCTGCGCAACAAGGAGATCAGTTGGCTGGCGTTCAACGGCCGCGTCCTTCAGGAAGCGTCGGACCCGTCGGTGCCGCTGCTGGAGCGGCTGACCTTTCTCGGCATCTTTTCGTCCAACCTGGACGAGTTCTTTCGCGTGCGCGTCGCGCACCTGCGGCGCCTGGAGCAGATCCGCGCCGGCGCGCGGCGCCTCATGGGCGACGACCCCGCGCAGGTCCTCCAGGAAATCCATGCCGTCGTGCTGAAGCAGCAAGCCGACTTCGAGAGCACTTACCGGAGCATTCTCGGGGAGTTGCGCCGCCACGGCATCTCCATGGTCACGGAAAAGGACCTGAACCGCGATCAGCAAGCGTTTATCGAGGAGTTTTATCAACAGAAGCTGCGCCCGAACCTGATTCCGTTGATGATCAACCACCTGACGGAATTCCCGCAGCTCAAGGACCAAGCCATCTATATGGCCATCTGGCTCTACAGCAGCGGCTCCCGGCGGTCGGAATACGCGCTGATCGAGATCCCCACCGACGTGTTGTCGCGCTTCGTCATCCTGCCGCGGGCGGGCGACCGGCACTACGTCATCCTGCTGGACGACGTCATCCGCTATTGCCTCAAGGACATCTTCTCGATCTTCCCCTTCGACCACTTCGAGGCGTACACGATCAAGCTGACGCGCGACGCCCAGCTCGACCTCGACGACGACCTCTACGAGAGCTACATCGAGAAGATCTCCAAGGGACTCAAGCAGCGCCGCTCCGGGGCGCCGGTGCGCTTCATCTACGACAACCAGATCCCCCGGCAGTTGCTGAAGCTGCTGAAGGACAAGATGGGGCTGGATGACCAGTCCGGACCGTTCATCCCCGGCGGGCGCTACCACAATTTCAAGGACTTCATGGGCTTCCCGCGCATCGGCCCGAAGGACCTGTCGGCGGTCCCGTTGCCGCCGCTGCCGCACAAGCATCTCGACGCGGAGACGACTTTCTTCAAGGCCATCCGGCGCCGGGACATCCTGGTGCACTACCCGTACCAGACCTTCGACTGCCTGATCGAGTTCCTGCGGCAGGCGGCCATCGACCCCAAGGTGCGCTCCATCAAGATGACCCTGTACCGGGTGGCGCGGAACTCGAAGATCGTCAACGCGCTGATCAACGCCAGCCGCAACGGCAAGAAGGTCACGGTGGTGATGGAGCTGCAGGCGCGCTTCGACGAGGCCGACAACGTCTACTGGTCCGAGCGGCTGCAGGAGGAAGGGGTACGGGTCATCCACGGCGTGCCGGGCCTCAAGGTCCACGCCAAGCTGATCCTCATCACCCGGGTGTCGAACCGCAAGACCGTGCTCTACGCCAATGTCAGCAGCGGGAACTTCAACGAGACCACCGCACGCATATACACCGACGACAGCCTCTTCACCGTCGACGAGCGCATCACCAGCGAGGTCAAGCGGGTCTTCAGCTTCCTCGAATCCAATTACCGGCGGACCAGCTTCAAGCACCTGCTGGTCTCCCCGTACGACACCCGGCGCAAGCTCACGCGGCTCATCGACACCGAGATCAAGAACGCCGGCAAGGGCTTGCCCGCCTGGATCATCCTCAAGGTCAACAACCTCGAGGACCGGGGCCTGATCAAGAAGCTCTACGAGGCGAGCGAGGCCGGCGTCGACGTGCGCCTCATGGTGAGGGGGATGTTCTCGCTGGTTCCGGGTGTCAAGGACGTCAGCGAGCGCATCAAGGCCACGGCCATTCTCGACCGCTTCCTGGAACACTCGCGGGTCATGGCGTTCGCGGACGGCGGCGACGAGAAGTTCTTCATATCCTCCGGCGACTGGATGGAACGCAACGTGGACCATCGGGTCGAGGTGGCCTGTCCCGTCTACGACCCCTCGCTCAAGAGACGGCTCAAGGACCTGCTCGACATCCTCTGGGACGACAACGTCAAGGCGCGGGTGCTGGACAAGGACCTGCGCAACCGCTACCAGCCCGCGACCGGAGACAGGCGGACGCACGCCCAGGAAGCCATCTACGCCTACCTGGCCGAACACCACGCACCCGAGCCGGAAGCCGGCGTGCACCTGCGCGTGGCGCGCTGATCCATCCCACCTCCCACGAATAGCCGTAAACTATGGTATAATCGCGAAGCGTTCCCGTCCCCCTGCGTCATTCTCATCCACCCTTTCCGTCATTCCCGCGAAAGCGGGAATCCAGGCGGGGTGGGCGGGGCGACGGCCATGGTCCCCTCGCCACCCCTGGTTCCCGCTTTCGCGGGAATGACGGAGGAGGGCGGGAATGACGGAGGAGGGCGGGGATGAGTAGGAGAGGTGGCTGACTCGGGCGGCTCAGGGCAAGGACGACGCGAATCAGCATTCGCCAGCCGACGACAAGGAGGGTACCACGCGACGATGAAAAGGCTGCCATTGGGAGGCGATGACCCGTTTGCACACTGGCGTTCGTGGGGCGAAGGCTTCGTGAACGTGAACGACGCGGGTCACCTGGAGGTCATCACGGATTCGGCCACGGCCGGCAAGGTCGACCTGCACGAACTCGTGACCCGCTTGCAGCGGCGCGGGGTGCGGCCGCCGGTGCTGGTGCGCTTCCCGCAGCTCATCGACCGCCAGATGGAGATCCTCCAGCGGGCGTTCAGGACGGCCACCGAGACCTTCGACTACCGCGGCTCGTACACCTCCGTCTACCCGCTCAAGGTCAACAGCCGCAAGGCCACTGTGGCGCGCGTCTGCGCGGCCGGGCGGCCCTACGGCGCCGGCCTCGAGGTCGGCACCAAGGCCGAGCTGTGCATCGCCTTGTCCATGCTGCGCGACAGCACGGGTCCGATCATCTGCAACGGCTACAAGGACTCGGCCTATCTCGAGCTGGCGGCCGCGGCCGCGGCGGCCGGCTACAACATCATCGTGGTGTTCGAGCGCCCGCGGGAATACGAGCTCATCGCCGAGCTGCGCGCCAAGGGGCTGCCGTGCCCGCGCCTGGGCGCACGGGTCAAGCTCAACGCCAGCGGCATGGGCCGCTGGGAGGAGTCGTCGGGCGACCTTTCCAAGTTCGGCCTGACCGCGTCCGACCTGCTCGACTGCACCCGGTTGCTCAAGGAATGCAAGATGCTGGACCGCCTGCGTCTGCTGCACTTCCACCTGGGCTCGCAGATCACCCACATCCGCAACTTCAAGCAGGCGCTCCAGGAAGCGCTGCGGTTCTACGTCGAACTGAAGGAACTGGGAGTGCCCCTGGACACCCTGGACGTGGGCGGCGGGCTCGGCGTGGACTACGACGGCAGCAACAGCTCGGCGGATTCCAGCGTCAACTACAACGTCCAGGAATACGCCAACGACATCATCTACACCACCAAGGAAGTGCTCGACCGCGCGCGCATCACGGAACCGCGCATCATCACCGAAGCCGGCCGCTTCCTGGTGACGCACCACGCGGCGCTGTTGGTGGATCCGCTCGAACAGCCCAAGACGAGCCCGAAACCCGGACGCGCCCGGGCGCGCGCGTCCAACGTGGACGCCGTCAACGAGCTCAACGACATGGTGGTGGAGATCAATAGCAAGAACTGGCGCGAGTATCTGCACGACGCCTACCAGAAGAAGGACGAAATGCTCTCGGCCTTCTCCCTGGGGTTTCTCTCGCTCAAGCAGCGCGCCCAGGCGGAGTCCGCCTTCTCGCGCATCGTCGAGCACGCGAGCCGCTACGCGCGCCACGGACGCTTCGACGGCGAGGACAAGGCGGCCCTCGAACGCATCGCCGCGCGCCTGCACGCGTTCAACTTCTCGATCTTCAAGTCGCTGCCGGATAGCTGGATCCTGGACATGCTGTTCCCCATCATGCCCACCAGCCGGCTCAAGGAGAAACCCACCCTCAAGGCGGTCCTGGCGGACCTGACCTGCGACTCCGACGGCGTGATCAACAAGTTCTCGCATCCTCAGGAACCGCGCTCGACCTTCGAGCTCCACGCGTTGCCCTGGGACGACTCCTACGCCCTGGCGGTGCTGTTCGTGGGCGCCTACCAGGAAGCCCTCAGCAGCGACCACAACCTCTTCGGGCGGCCTGCCGAGGTCACGGTGGAAACGGACGCCGCGGGCGCTCCGGCGATCCTCGACGTACGCGAATCCGACACCTGCGCCGACATGCTCGGCCGCTGGGGGTACGAGGAACTCGCCCAGGAGCAGGCGCCGAGGGAACTCCACGCCGTACCCGGCCCGGCCCAGGCCGACGCCCCCTCGACGCGTCTGGAGCGCCTCCTGGCGCAGGTCCTGGGCGGCGGCACCTACCTGGACCGGGATGTCGCGGCGGCGGATACTACCGCTACCCGAGAGGCCGACACCACGATGAAACGGGCCGGTCTACCGCGCTCCAGCGAGCCGAAACGAGTACGTTCGGCGACGGGCTTCTGAAAAGTTCCACCACTCAAACATCGAGGGTTTGAGTCACAAGACTTCCTGTGCTAGTTTCCGGCATCTGACGCAGGGCGTGCTTCAGGCACGCCCTCGACCGCACCGCGCATGGGCGCCGCGGCCGGAGCAGCCAGCAGATGCAGGACACGCAGATCACTCCCGCCGGCGCGGCCCCGGCCGCCGTGCACGTTCCCGACCGCCGCGCCCGCTCCCGATCACCCCGGCTCGACGGCTGGACCCTCGGCATCCTCGCCCTGGCGGCGCTCTTCGTCAGCCCGCTGCTGGCGGTGCTGGGCATCGCCCTGGACAACAGCGGCGACGCGTGGGCGCACCTCGTATCCACCGTCCTGGGAACCTACATCGGCCAGACCCTTCTGCTCATCGCCGGCGTGGGCGCGGGCGTGCTGGTCATCGGCGTGGGCACCGCCTGGCTGGTCACCCTGTTCGAGTTTCCCGGACGGCGCGTCCTCCAGTGGGCGCTGCTGCTGCCGCTGGCCATGCCCTCCTACATCGCGGCGTACGCCTACACCGACCTGCTCGAATACGCCGGGCCGGTGCAGACCGGCCTGCGCCAACTCTTCGGCTGGCACCGTCCCGGCGACTACTGGTTTCCCGAGATCCGCTCTCTTGGCGGCGCCGCGACGTTCATGTCGCTGGTCCTCTACCCCTACGTCTACCTGCTGGCACGGTCGGCCTTCGTCGAGCAGTCGCAGAACCTGTGGGACGCCGCCCGTGGCCTCGGCCACGGCACCTGGAGCTGCTTCCGGCGGGTGGGCCTGCCGCTGGCGCGACCGGCCATCGCGGTGGGCGTGCTGCTGGCGCTGATGGAGACCCTTAACGACTTCGGCACCGTGGACTACTTCGCGGTGCAGACCCTGACCGTCGGCGTGTACCGCGTGTGGTTCGGCATGAACAACACGCCGGCCGCGGCGCAGTTGGCCTCCATGGTGTTGGTTCTGGTGCTGGTGATGGCCGCCCTGGAGCACATCGCCCGGGGCCGGCGGCGTTTCCAGTTCAGCCAGTCCGCGCCCCGGCGTGATGTCATCGGGTGCCTGAAGGGCGCCCGCGGCGTGCTGGCGTGCCTCGCCTGCGCCGCGCCCGTGGCCCTGGGCTTCGTGGTTCCCGCCGCGCTGCTGGGTGCTTCCGCCATCGGCAGCGAAGACGCCGGCGTCGGCGTCAGCACCCTGGGCCTCGCTTTCAACAGCGTGGCGGTGGCGAGCGTCGCCGCGCTCGTGTGCCTGTGCGGCGGCCTCTTCCTGGCCTACGGCGCGCGCCTGTCCGGCACCGGCTTGGTGCGCACCGCCACCCGCCTGGCAAGCATCGGTTACGCGATCCCGGGCGTCGTACTGGCGGTGGGCGTGTTGATCCCCGCGGCCGCCCTCGACAACCTCGTCGACGGTTTCATGCGCCAGTACTTCGGAACCTCCACCGGACTGATCTTCAGCGGTACGCTGTACGCCCTGATCTTCGCCTGCACCGTGCGCTTCCTCGCCCTGTCGTTCGGTTCGGTGGAAGCCGGACTCACCAAGATCACGCCCAACATGGACGCGGCCGCCCGCTCCCTCGGGCAGCGTCCGGGCGGCGTGCTCGCCCGCATCCACTTCCCGCTGCTCCGGGGCAGCCTCATGACCGGCGCCATGCTCGTCTTCGTGGACGCCATGAAGGAGCTGCCCATGACGCTGATCCTGCGCCCCTTCAACTTCAACACCCTGGCAACCCACGTCTACGAGTACGCCTCCTACGAGGCCTTCGAGCAGGCCGCGCTTCCGGCCCTCGCCATCGTCGTCGCCGGCCTCGCTCCCGTGATCAGCCTCAGCCTCGGCTTCGCCGGCTCACGGAGGTCTTCGCAGGCGTAGGGTGGTGCCTGGGCCATGGCCGAGGTCTGGGAGAGGCGTCCGGTATCCAGCGCCTGCAGCACATGATAATTTGAAGTCTCCCCTGTTACATGGTTATTATCCATGTATGGACGCTTTCGATGAAACATCACCTTGAGTTGTTTTGAAGCTGGTGCTATTTTGATGGTTATGCACCATCAAAGAACACCACGTCTGAAACCGCTCCTGGATGCGGTGCCCGCCGGCTTCATGGTGGACACGCCGTGGCTCAGGGCCCAGGGCATCGACCCCAAGTCCATCCACGACTATGTCGCCCGCGGGTGGCTTGAGCGGGTTGTCCGCGGGGTCTACCGCCGTCCGTTGCCGGAAGGCGCACGGGATGCCTACGGAGAGTCCTGGGAAATCCCCCTTCTCTCCCTGCAATGGCTTATGAAGTACGCCGTGCATCTGGGCGGGGAGAGCGCCCTTGACGTGCTCGGCTACGCGCATTACCTGAGCCTCGGAGGAAAGCCGCGCGTGTGGTTCTACGGCGAGGCGCCGTCCTGGATCAAGCGGCTGCCGATCGGGACGCAGATCGTGGTGCGCCGGCGCACGCTCTTTGGCGATGCCCTGCTGGGCATCGAGGATGCCGGTTCCGGGGCCGGGGCGGGCGGACCAACGGTGGGCGTGTGGCGCTGGCCCCTCAAGGCGTCGTCTCCCGAACGGGCCATCCTTGAGGCCCTTGACGAACTGCCGCGGCACGCGAGCTTCGAGAACCTGGACAAGGTATTCGAGGGACTGGCGTCGCTCCGGCCCGGGCGGCTCATGGCGCTCTTGACGGCTTGCCGCAGCGTTAAGGTGCGCAGGCTGTTCTTCGTCTTCGCGGACAGGCACGGGCACAAATGGCGCAAACACCTGGACGCATCGAGGATCGACCTCGGATCGGGACCGCGGGCCTTGGTGGAGGGCGGCAAGCTTCACCCGACCTACCGCATCTATGTGCCCCAGGCACTGGCGCCCGAGCAACCCGCGGCGGTGGACAGCAATGCTTGACCGTTATGTGGCGCAGGTGCGCCTGCTGCTGAGTGTGCTGCCGGACATTGCGGGAGAGACCGCGTTCGCGCTCAAGGGCGGCACCGCCATCAACCTGTTCTACAGGGACATGCCGAGGCTGTCCGCCGATGTCGACCTGACCTACCTACCGGTCGCGGACCGCCCGTCGTCGCTTGAAGAAATCGACAGTGCGCTTGACCGCATCGGGGCGGCTGTCACCGCCCGCAATCCGCGGCTCAGGGCGCGCCGCATCGCGGGTGGCGGGGGCATCGGAACGCGCATCATGGTGAGCGACGGCCGCGCGCAGATAAAGATCGAGACTTCCCCGGTGACGCGAGGGGCGGTGCATCCGGCAAGGCCGATGGCCGTGTGCGAGAAAGTCACGGAGCAGTTCGGCTTCGCCGAGACGAACGTGCTGGCCTTCGAGGACCTGTACGGCGGCAAGCTCCATGCGGCGCTCGACCGCCAGCATCCGCGC
Source organism: Deltaproteobacteria bacterium (assembly GCA_026712905.1). NCBI lineage: Bacteria > Pseudomonadati > Myxococcota > Myxococcia > Deltaproteobacteria bacterium. The sequence goes on along the minus strand of JAPOPM010000229.1, from coordinate 1,823 downwards.
GACTTCTTCGACGTGAAGCTCCTGTACGACAACGAAGGCCTGACGGACGGCCTCTTCCGCACGTTCATGGTCTATGTGGCAAGCTCGAACCGTCCGATGCATGAGCTCCTGGCGCCGGCGGCGTCCCCCGGAGAGGATATGTACTACGAAGAGTTTGTAGGGATGACGCGCGAGGCGGTATCCAGGGATGTGTTGGCAGGGGCGCGCGGCCGTCTGCACGCCGACATCGGATCGCGGCTGAAGGGCGACATCGCGGTGTTCCTGCTCGCCCTCCACGACGCCGAGCCCGACTTCGGCCTTATCGGCCTGCCGCAGGCGGCGAACCTGCCGGCCGTTCGCTGGAAGCTGGTGAACCTGGAGAAGCTCAAGCGGGAGAATCCGGACAAGCACGCGGTGGAGCGCAAAGCGCTCGAACGCCTCTTCCGGTAACGGCGATCGACGTTCGGGCGTTCAGGGCAGCCGGTTTGCACGGCACCCGCATGAGTCCGGTCCTTGCGTCAGGCCCTTCCCGCAATGTTTCGACTGGCAACAGGGTGTGTGGAAAACCCTGTGCATATCGCCAGGATTCGCACGATATTGTTCTGTTCATTCGGGGTCCAGCGGAATGCACGGTTTCTCGGCAGCGATCTTCCCATGAAGATCGGTCAGTTGCGAAGATGAGGCTCGGAAAGTCAGGGTATCCGGCCATCCGCTCGCCCGTCCGGGCTGGGCCGCCGCCAAGTTGCTGATTCCCTGGAGACTACGAACTCCCACCGCACAAACACTGGAACCTTACGGCGTAATGACCAGATCGCCTCGAGAAGCTCCCAAGGACCGTTCTCGTCAGGCTCGCCGACAGTCGCGGCTACGTCCGCGATGACCTGCTGGAAAGCGGCGGCCGATTAGAAGCGGGTGGCTACATGGGCGGCGAGATCCTCACAGCGAGCGCGTCGTCGAACTGCTGTTGCGGACAACTGCTACCGTGTGAAGGCTGGTGGATAGCGGTTAGGAGGACAGTCGACCACTGGTGAGCTGCGCCACGATTTGCCAGCCGATCAGGGTCCGGTGGAGGTCTTTCCATTCACACCAACGATGAAGATAAATATACTCCGACCACGGTACTGCCCTTACGGTACAAGCCGTCGTTCATGAGATCACCGCAAAGCGCGGCTGAGAGCGCGACGGGGTCACAGGGATCCAGCGATGGGCGACGACACAGTGGATAGGGAGACTTCATGGGTGGGTTGCTTCGACAAGACCGGACGGAGACGGCAATGAGCCAACAAGACCTTGCCAACGTGATGATGCGTTTCCGTATCGATGTCACTGAGGCAACCAACGCGCTGATCTACATCTTATACGGCATCAACCTCGTCCACCTTACAGCGCAAGGGGCCGTCCAACTCGTTTCCATTACCTGGCCACCCTCCCCTCAAGGTGCTGCCACAAGTAATCGGGAACACGTCGTTTTTTGACCGGACGGCACCGAACGGACCGATCGAGCAACTGGCCTTCAAGGCGTGGGTTACCGAGGTTTACGATTCCCTTGGGAATTAGTTACTTGCCACGGGCATGGGCTAGAAGCCGCTGAGTTGGAGCCAGGAAACAACGGCCAGATGGTCGGTCAGGCAGAACCTGGGAGTACGTTGCGCTCTCGGGGATGTGCCAGGCACTTCCCATTCAATGTACCACGGCTGTCCCGCTGGATGATGCCGTGGATTACCGCGCTTGCCGACATACACTGTCCGGGGCAGGTACTTCCTGTTCGGGTTTCGGATCGTGATTTGGCGATCACCACTACGGCCCGGTTTCGGCAGGTGGCGCGATTCAACATCCGCGACGAT